>JAPPGP010000222.1 GCA_028821395.1 Defluviicoccus sp. | reverse complement strand
ACCGGCCCCTGCCTCCCGAAGACAGTGCTCTACCAGGCTGAGCTACACTCCGAATTCCAGCGCAAGGCGGTTATAGACCCTGCCGATTCGGCCGGCAAGGACCGCTTCGGCGGGTTCAATAGGCGCGGTCCACGGCGAACTCGACGCTTTGCGCGAGCGCGCGCCGGGCCTCGCTCTCCGGGAAGACGGCGAGCGCCCCGCGCGCCTTGGCGGCGTAGCCGCGCGCGCCCTCCAGCGTCGCGCGCAGCGCGCCGGTGCGTTCCAGCAGCGCGATGGCCCGCTTGAGGTCGCCCTTCTTCTGGACCTGGTCCTCCAGCGTGCGGCGCCAGAACGCCTTGCCGTCCTGGTCCGCGTCGCGCACCGCATAGACGATCGGCAGTGTCACCTTGCCCTCGCGGAAATCGTCGCCCACCGTCTTGCCGAGCGTGGCCTGCCGGGCCGAGTAGTCGAGCACGTCGTCGACCAGCTGGAAGGCCATGCCGAGATTGTGGCCGAACCGCCTGAGCGCCTCGCGCTCTTCCGCCGGGCGGTCGGCGACGACGGCGCCGATCTCGGCCGCGGCGGCGAACAGCTTCGCGGTCTTGGCGCGGACCACCTCGAGATAGTCCTCCTCGCCGGTGTCGACGTCGTTCGCGGTCATCAGCTGCAGCACCTCGCCCTCGGCGATCACCGAGGACGCCTCCGACAGGATGGCGAGAACCTCCAGCGAGGCGTCGGCCACCATGAGCTCGAAGGAGCGCGAGAACAGGAAATCGCCGACCAGCACCGAGGCCTGGTTGCCCCAGACCGCGTTGGCGGTCGCCGCGCCGCGGCGCAAATCGCTGGCGTCGACCACGTCGTCATGGAGCAGAGTCGCGGTGTGAATCAGCTCGACGCAGGCCGCCAGCCCGACATGGCGTTGCCCCTCATAGCCGCACATCCGCGCCGCCGCCAGCGTGATCATCGGGCGCAGCCGCTTGCCGCCGGCGGCGACGATGTGCCCGGCGAGCTGAGAGACCAGCAGCACCGGGCTCTCCATGCGTTCGACGATGGTGCGGTTGACCGCTTCCATGTCGGTGGCGGTCAGCGCCGTCAGGGCCTCAAGGTTGGGACGCGCGCGCGCGTCCGATCCGCGCGCCAGCTCTACGACCACGCTCACCGGCTTTGTCCGCCCCGCCGAATGGTGTTAGACAGATTGCCGAACATAGCCGGAGGCCGGTCCGGGTCAAGCCGCCGCTTCGGCACGGGGTGACGAAAGCGGGCGGGGAAGATGCGGGAGCTGGTGCGGAGCAACGAGCTGGTGTTTCTGTCCTGGCTCGACGCGGCCTTGCGGGCGGAGGGAATCGCCCCGATCCTGCTCGATACCCATACCAGCGTCCTCGAGGGTTCGACCCTGGCGATCCCCCGCCGCGTTATGGTCGAGGACGACGATCTCGCCCGCGCCCGGCGTCTGGTGACCGAGGCGGGCGAGGGGCACCGCCTGAGCCCGGGCTGACCGGGTGAGCCGCGCCAACCGCATCGCACCGTTGACCGAGGACCGGCTGCTCGACGGGCGGCTCGTCATCCGCCAGCCCAAGCACGGCTTCCGGGTCGCCATCGACAGCGTAATGCTCGCCGCCGCGGTTCCGGCCGCCGAGGGCGAGCGGATACTGGAGCCCGGCGCCGGGATCGGCGGTGCGGCGCTGATGCTGGCGGCGCGCGTGCCCGGCTGCCGGGTGGTCGGGTTCGACCCCCAGCACGCGCTGGTGAGCGTCGCCGGCGAGAACATCCGCCTCAACGACCTGAGCGACCGGGTGGAGATCATGGTCGGCGACCTGGCGAGCCCGCCCTCCCGCCTCGCCCTCGGCGCCTTCGACCATGTGATGATGAACCCGCCCTTCCACCCGCCGGGGCGTGCTTGCAGCCCCGCCGACGCCGGCCGCGCCGCCTCCCATGTCGAGGGCGAGGCGGGGCTCGCGGACTGGATCGCCTTCGGGGTCAGCATGCTGCGCGGCATGGGCACGCTGACCCTGGTCCATCGCGCAGACCGGCTGGCCGAGGTGCTGGCGGCGCTCGACGGGCGCGCGGGCGGCGTCGTGGTGTACCCCCTCTGGCCGCGCGGCGACGGCAGCCCGGCCAAGCGGATCCTGGTGCGCGCCCGGCGCGGCACCGCGGCACCGCTCCGCCTCGCCCCGGGGCTGGTGCTGCACCGGGCGGATGGCGGCTTCACGCCGGAGGCCGACCTCGTGCTGCGCGGCGCGGCCCTCGATCCCTGATCCGGCGGCCGCTTGGCGAGGACCGGGCCGGCCTCTATCTATAGCGCCATGAACGGCGCGGAGCCCATCCCGAAGCCACCGGAGCCGGCGCGCAAGCGCCGGCGGCGGTCGCTCGCCTTCTGGCGCCGCGGCCGCGACGCGCCGCTGGTCTCGGTGCTGCGGCTCGCCGGCATCGTCGGACGGGTCGGGTCGCTGCGCGGCGGCAGCGTGACGCTGGCCAGCATGGAGCGGGCGATCGACCGCGCCTTCGCGCCCAGGCGGCTGGCCGCGGTGGCGCTGGCCGTCAACTCGCCCGGCGGCTCGCCGGTGCAGAGCGCCCTGATCGCCCGGCGGATCCGCGCCCGGGCCGACGAGCGCGGTGTCCCCGTGCTGGCCTTCGCCGAGGACGTCGCGGCGTCGGGCGGCTACTGGCTCGCCTGCGCCGGGGACGAGATCTTTGCCGACGAGAACTCCATCGTCGGCTCGATCGGGGTGATCGCGGCCGGGTTCGGCTTCGTCGAGGCGATCGCCCGCCACGGCGTCGAGCGCCGGGTGCACACGGCGGGCGCGCGCAAGGGCATGCTCGACCCGTTCCGGCCCGAGGATCCGGGCGAGGTCGAACGGCTGCTCGCGGTTCAGCGCGACATGCACGAGAGCTTCATCGCCCATGTGCGCCAGCGCCGCGGCCGCCGCCTCAAGGGCGCGGACGAGGAGCTGTTCTCCGGCGAGTTCTGGAGCGGTCGCCAGGCGATCGCGCTCGGCCTGGTCGACGGGCTCGGCGATCTGCGCGGGGTGCTGCGCGACCGCTTCGGCGAGCGTGTGCGGATCCGCCCGGTCGCGCCGCGCCGGGGGCTGCGCCGCCGCCTCGGAATCGGGCCGGCGGGCGGCGGGATCGACGCCGGCGCGCTCGGCGCCGAGCTTCTGGCGGCGCTCGACGAATGGGCGATGTGGAAGCGCTACGGGCTGTGATCCGGCACTGCCGCGGCTTGACTGTCCGCCGCGCCGGGCGCCAAATGGCGCCATGTTCGGCTTCAGCCTGTCCAAGCTGGTCGTCCTCGCCGCGCTGATCGCCGCCGTGTGGTACGGCCTGCGCTGGGTCCAGCGCCGGCAGCAGATGCAGGGCGACGCGGAACGCGACAGGGTCGAGGGCGGCCAGGCGTCGTCGTCGCAGGACCTGGTCGCCTGCACCCGGTGCGGCGTGTTCGTCTCGGCCGACGCGAAGCCGTCCTGCGACCGCGCCGACTGCCCGCTTTGAGCGCGTGGCAGGGCGGCGATTCCGCCTGTTGTAAATCTGCAACAGTAGCGGAGCATTAGCGCGGCGGATTCGCCGCCCCGGTTGCGGCGGCGCCGAATTTCCCCTATCAAACAAACGCTCGGGCACCAGCCCGTGTCCGGGCCTTGCCGCGCGGTTGCGGCGAAGCATTAACTCCATGGAGGGGCTATGAAGAAGCAACTATTGGCCGGTACGGCTATTGCCGCCGCGAGCGTACTCATCGCGGGCGGCGCGGTCGCGGCCGACAAGAAGATGATGAAGCCGTCCATTTCGGTGAACGGCTACTTTACCGCGCATCTGAGCGGCGTCGTCGACGACGACATCAACAGCGCTCAGGTGCTCAATCCGCCCGCGGTCGATCTCAGGAGCGACAGCGAAATCCACTTCAACGGCAGCGCCAAGCTGGACAACGGGCTGAGCATCAAAGTCCGCACGGAGCTGGAAGGGAACTCGCACACGAGTGCCGGCAAGCCGAGCCCGGCCAACGGCAACGACCAGATCGACGAAGTCTACGTGACGGTCTCGGGTTCGTTCGGCAGCGTCATCATCGGAGCCACCGATAACGCGGCGGTGAAGATGCTGACCAAGATGACCGGCGCGTGGGCGACCAACGTCGGCCAGAACTTCCACTTCAACTCGCAGGAGTGGGTGAATTCCGCTGTCGGAACCGGCGGCGGCAGGTTCCACGTGCTGCACGATGCGCGCATCCGCGAGCATGGCGGCGGGGGCGACTCGGAAAAGGTCAGCTATCTCTCGCCCAAGTTCAGCGGCTTCCAGCTCGGCGTGTCCTACACCCCGTACGCCGACCAGGATTTCCACGTCAACCACGATGTCGACGCGAGTCGCCATGACGGCATGACGGGCGCGATCGCCTACAGCGGCAAGTTCGGCGCGGTCGGCGTTTCCATCGGCGCCGGCGTGAACGTTATGCAGGGCGCCGCGGGCGACGAGGATCTGAACGAGTGGGTCGTCGCCGGCAGCCTCGATTTCGGCGGCGGATTCCGCGTCGCGGCCGCGCACCAGGGCACCACCAGCGGCGTCGGCGGCGGCGGCATCGACCTCGAGGGCTCCGTCACCGAGGCCGGCGTGCGCTACACCCAGGGCGCGAACGCGTTCAGCCTCGTCGGGTCCTATGGCGAGTTCGCCAACACCGACGACATGTACAGCGCGGCCAAGGCTGCCTATCGGCGGACGCTCGGCCCCGGCGTGTTCCTGGACGCGAACCTGTTCGTGAACCGGTCCGAAAACGCGGCGGGAGCGGAAAATTCCGGCACCGCCGTGAGCACCGGCATCACCGTTGTGTTCTAGCGCAGGACGCTTTTCGGGACCGACTCCGTCGGCCCCGGAGACACTTTTCAAGGGCGGCGCGAGCCGCCCTTCTTTTGGGGATTATATACCAAAGTGCCATTTTCTTCTTGAACCGGACGGCTGAAATGATTACATTAAAGTGCCACAGAGGAAGATCGTCATGGCACAGAAAGCCCCCGGAAAGAGCCACCGCGAAGGTATCAGCCTGACCAAGCTGGTCCGGATGTTTCCGGACGACGAAACCGCCCGGGAGTGGATCGAGGGGGTGGTCTGGCCGGACGGTCCGTTCTGCCCGCGTTGCGGATCGTTCGACGTCCAGTCCGGCATCAAACACAAGACGATGACCCACCGCTGCCGGGACTGCGACGGCAAGCCCCGGTTCAGCGTGAAGACCGGCACCGTCATGCAGTCTTCCAAGCTCGGCTATCAGACCTGGGCGATCGCGGCCTATCTCGTTACGACCAACCTCAAAGGCGTGTCGAGCATGAAGCTGCATCGCGATCTGGAGATCACGCAAAAGAGCGCGTGGCATCTGGCGCACCGCCTCCGCAAGGCATTCGAGCAGGGGCAGCCGCTGTTCTCCGGCCCGGTTGAGGCCGACGAGACCTATATCGGCGGTAAGCGCAAGAACATGAGCAATGCCAAGCGGAAAACGCTCACTGGACGCGGCGCGGTCGGAAAAACGGCGGTGGTCGGCGCGAAGGACCGCGAGACCAATCAGATTGCCGCCACTCCGGTACCGGGAACAAGCGCGCCGTATCTGGCCGGGTTCGTGGCGCAGCGCACGGAGCTCGGCGCGACGGTCTACACCGATGACGCCGCGGCCTACGGGCCGCTGCAAGGGCCGTTCGATCATGCGGCGGTCAATCACTCAGCCGGCGAATACGTCCGGGGCGACGCCCACACGAACGGCATGGAGTCGTTCTGGTCGATGCTGAAACGGGGCTATCAGGGCACCTTCCACAAGATCAGCCCGAAGCACCTCGACAGGTATTGCCAGGAATTCGCCGCCCGCCATAATCAGCGGGAGGCAGACACCCTCGACCAGATGACCGGGATCGTCGCTGGCATGAGCGGGAAGCGGCTGCGTTACAGCGATCTCATCGCGGATAACGGGCTCGACTCGGGAGCACGGTCATGACCAAGGAAATCATTGGGAAGGGTGACAATATCGGGATTCGGCTTGCGTCTATCGCGTTTCCCGATCACCGCACCGCCATCGTCACCTTCGAGTTGTTCGCATTCCCGTCGACCAATGGCGGGCAACACTGGCCATTGGTTCTCCTGCCGCAAGAAGTCGATTGCTCAGTCAACGCCGATGGTACGTATGACCATACGACCATCGTCCGGGAGGCCGGGGCGAAGCTCAGAACAGACTTCACCCGCGTTCTGGAAACTCTGAACTGTCGCCTATGACGGCTAGAGTGCTCCATTACGGCGAAGTTCGCGGCGCGGGCGGCTTCGAAATTGTGAAGCTAAGAGATCAGGCAAGTGTCGACAGTTTCCGCGCCGACCCGGAGGGTTTCTACGCTCGGGCGCACAATGCCACGGTCGAGCAATATCATCTGTGGGTAGAGACCGAGGGCGTACCTCGTTGTGCGGGATTTACCGCGAAGAGACGGCGATGTCGCAATGGAGTTTCGGGCAGATTCCATCGGTCATTCGACAAGTGGCTCTCCGAAGATCTGATAGAATTCTGCGCTGTTCACGGTGGCCCCAAGTCCGTCAAGAGACGCTGAAGAAACGTTTCTGGTCAGCTCGTCCTACATGGATTGGGCAGCGAACGCAGTGCAGATCTTCGCCGTGCCGGCCAGAACGGGACCATCGACGTAGATGTCGTTTGCCGATGTGCTGGCACCTTCGGTTACCAACTGAAACACCGGCGACACCGAGATCGCAAACGTCACCATGCCAGCTTTGTCATAGCCCACAAACTGGCTCGACATCCGGTACTTGGCGCCGGACCGGTTGATTACCGAATACTTGATCGCCAGCACCGTCATGTTCGTCGCAGCGCTGCTCTTCTCCTCGTAGAAGAAATTGTTCATCACGACCTTCGATCCGGCCCGGAGCGAGGCAAGCTCCCAATCCTCGGAAGTGCCACAGAACCAGCCACGCTCGTCCTTCGCGACATTTGCGGCGGCCGTCGAAGCCAGTCCGAACAGCAGACAGATGGTGATCGCCAGAGAGCGCATGAGTTCCTCCCGCGTGCCAGCCCGGCGGGTGCCGGGCCATGTCACATTCACGCAGAGAGCGTTGAAGCCTGCCTATTCGCCCGGGCCGGGTAGCTACTCCCTGCCGCTGAACGGGCTCTGATATTCAGCAGGGGACCCGACAATGCGGGCTCTGCATGAATGTGACGGGCAGGAGTATGGGCGAGCGGCGCCGAATAAACTAGCATTTTCGTACCGTTTTGCCGTATTCTGTCAGGGGCTCAAACTGGCGGGAGGATTGCCGTGGCTGCGAAAACCGAGAGCAAAACCGAGGCACGCGCCCCGCATCCGCTCAACAAGCGGACGGTACGGGTGAAGCCGCAGACCTACCAGCCGAAGAAGGCGGAGCTCGAAGAGAAGTTCCACCTCGATGCTTCGCCGGAAGATGTGATCCGGGCCGCGTTCCATCCGGCGCGGGTGGTCGAAGACCCCGACGCATAGACAACCCCGATCAAGGCCTTACCAGACATGGGATCGGGATTCATCCTCGTCCCTATCGACTTGACGGCTCATGCCCTCATTTCGCTGACAAAGCGCACTTTCGGACGCCATCTCCCGGAAGGGTATGGCGATCTGCGGATTTACTCGGCGGACGATACGGCAACGGTGCTGCAAGGCCTCAATGGCTTGGAAGCAAGTCTTTCGCCACCGCTCAACCCTTCCGAGAAAATTTGGAGATGCTTCCGGTGTGGAACCCGGCATATCGTCCATGTTGAATCCGGATCGCGGCGCGGCTTCATGCGACAATGTCTGTCCTGCCGCTTTCGGGAAATTGTTTGGGACGACGATCTGGACGGATGATCAAATTTTGAGAATCGTCTAGCGCTCTGCCCAGCTTGGCACTTTGGTATATAATCCCCCTTCTTTTTTGCCTCGATCACCGCGCTGCGGCGACCATCTCCGCCGCGCTCTCCACGATCCGCCTTGTCTCGTCCCACATCGGGACGGCGGCGAGCGCGTCGCGGGCGACCCAGCGGACCGCCGCCGCGTCGCTCGCCGCGCGCGCCTCGCCGGACAGCCAGCGGGCGGCGAAGTCGACCAGGGTGTAGTGGTATCTCGCCCGCCCCCCGGCGTCGCGGGTGATGCCGTCGACCACGTCGACTAGGCCGACGATCTCGACCGCGAGCCCGGTCTCCTCGGCGACCTCGCGCAGCGCCGCCTCGCGCACCGTCTCGCCGATCTCCTGCGCGCCGCCCGGGATGCTCCAGCGGTCGGAGATCGGCGGCTTGGCGCGCTTGATCAGCAGCACGTCGGTGCCGCGGAAGACCGCCACGCCGACGCCGACGATCGGCCGGTCGGGGTAGAGCCGGTCGCCGGTCATCCCGCCGCGCCGCCCTGCATGTCAGCCGGCCAGATGCTTCGACGGGTCCCAGCCGCTCGGCGCGAGGTGCCGCTCGCCGAACGCGACTGGGCGGTCTTCCAGCGGGGTCGCCATGGTGTCGTTCCAGCGGTTGAGCCAGCCGAACAGGCAGACGACGCCCACCAGCTCGACGATCTGGTCCTCGTCGAAATGGCGCTTGAGCGCGTCCATGTCCTGGTCGGTGACCGCGTTGGGGACCGCGCCCGCCGACTGCGCCATGCGCAGCGCCGCGCGCTCGGCGTCGGTGAACAGCGGGCTGGTCTCGTAGTCGAAGATCGCCTCGATCTTCTCCGCCTCCACGCCGTCGATTTCGACCGCGGCGCTCGCCGTGTGGGCCGAGCAGTACTGGCAGCCGGCCGAGCGGCTCGCCATGTAGGCGAGCATGCGCTTGAGGCCGAGCGGCGCCTTGCCGGGAACCCCGATCACCTCGCGCGACAGGCGGGAGAAGGCGCGCAGCATCCCGGGCGATCGCGCCATGACGAAGAAGCTGTTGGGAACGAAGCCGAGCGCCCGTTCGGCGCGGGCGAACACGTCCTCCAGCTCCGGCGCGTCCTGGCGCTCACGCGGCGTGATCCTCGGCATGGCGACACCTCCCGGTTTCGGCGCGGGAATATAGCGGTCGCTGCGATGGGCGGATAGGCTGGGGCAGCCAACGAGAAGGGGAGGGGGCGATGGTGCGCGCGGAGCTGGTGGGGACTTGGCGGCTCGCCGATTACCGTCTCACGGCCGCGGACGGGACGGTGTCGCGGCCGTGGAGCGGGGCGAAGGGCTACATCTTCTACGCCGCCGACGGTCACATGTCGTGCTCGGTCGAGCGGCCGGACGGCGCGGGCGGGGTCGACCATCTGACCTATTGCGGCCGGCTCGAATGCCTCGACGGGGAGAACCTGCACGCCATCGAGATGAGCTCGCGGGCCGATCTCCGCGGCACCAGGCAGCGCCGCAGGGTCGACCTCGACGGCGACACCATGACGCTCACCGCCGAGCCCAGCATCGCCTACGGGCCGGGCTCGAAGGCGGACATCGTCTGGCAGCGGGCGTGAGCGGCGCGCGCCCCGGCCGCGTTGCCACCGGAGGCGCAAACCCATAGCCTGATTTTCCTCCGGTCCGCGAGCCGCCGGACTCCGGCAGCCTCCTCGGGAAGCCGATGCTGGGACAGCAATTGATCAACGGGCTGATGCTGGGCGCGTCCTACTCGCTGGTCGCGATCGGCTACACGCTCATCTTCGGCGTGCTCCGGCTGCTGCACTTCGCCCATGGCGAGGTCTTCATGGTGGGCGCGTTCATCGGCCTGCACGTCGTGCTGTGGTTCGCCTTCGCCAACATCTACGTCGCCATCGCCGGAGCGATGGCGGTCACCGCGCTGGTCGGCTGGGTCATCGCCCGCTTCGCCGTGCAGCCGGTCGACAAGGGCTACCCGCTGGCGCCGCTGATCAGCACCATCGGCGTGACCATCGTGCTGCAGAACCTCGCCATCAACATCTTCGGCGGCGAGCAGGTCGCGTTTCCCGAGACCATCGAGCAGATCCTCTTCCGCATCGGGCCGCTCACCATCTCCTCTGTGCAGATCTTCATCCTGGCGATTGCGCTCCTCTCGATGGCGGCGCTCTGGCTGTTCATCGACCGGACCCGGATGGGCCGCGCGATCCGGGCGACGTCCGAGAGCCACGAGACCGCCGCGCTGCTCGGCGTCGACGTGAACCGCGTGGTCGTCGTCACCTTCGTCGTCGCCTCGGCGCTCGCCGGGATCGCAGGCGTCCTCGACGGGGTGAAGAACAGCGCGATCACCCCGCATATGGGGCTGGAGGTGGCGGTCAAGGCGCTGGTCGTCATGCTGCTCGGCGGGCTCGGCAACGTGCCGGGCGCGATGGTGGGCGGCATCCTGCTCGGCATGGTCGAGATCCTGACGGCGAGCTATCTGGGCACCAGCGTGCGCGACTTCTTCACCTTCGTGATCCTGATCCTGCTGCTGCTCTACCGGCCCACCGGGCTGTTCGGCACGCGGACCGTCGAGTCGGGCTGAGGCGGGGCGCGACACGGTGATCGACGAATACATCCGCTCGGTGCTGATCTTCGCCGGGATCCACGTGATCGCGGCATACAGCTTCTACGTCCCGTTCAAGACCGGCCAGATCTCGCTCGGCCAGGCCGGGTTCATGGGGGTGGGGGCCTATGCGGCGGGAATCGTCACCGCCAAGCTCGGCCTGCCGTTCCCGCTCGGCCTCCTGTTCGGCGGCGTCGTCGCCGGGCTGGTCGGCATCGGCGTCGGCTTCCCGGCGCTCCGCATCCGGGGAATCTATCTGCTGCTGCTGACGCTCGGCTTCGCCGAGATCGTGCAGGTCGTCATCCTGACCTGGGACTACACCGGCGGCGCGCAGGGCTTTCAGAACATACCGTTCCTGGAGGACGCGCTGGTCTGGATCTACGGCATTATCGCCCTGCTGGTCGTGTTCTTCGCGCGCCTCGAACGCTCCAGCCTCGGCCGCGCGATGGACGCCGTGCACGAGGACGAGACGGCGGCCGAGGTGATGGGCGTCGACGTGGTCCGCATCAAGCTGTTCGCCTTCGGGCTCGGCGCCTTCATCGCCGGCCTCGCGGGCGCGCTGTTCGCCCACTACTCGACCTATGTCGATTCGGTCACGTTCAACATCCTGGTCGGCGTCGAGATCCTGATGTTCGTCCTCGTCGGCGGCGGGTTCAGCTACTGGGGCCCCCTGTTCGGGGCGATGTTCCTCTCCCTGCTGCCGGAATTCCTGCGCGCGCTGCGCGATCCGATGGAGCTGATCCCGCTCTCCTGGACCGAGCACGCGCCGTGGAACCAGATCTACGACGCGGTTTACGAATTCCTCGATTTCGAGAACGAGAAACGGCTGATCGTCTACGGGCTGGTTCTCATCCTGATGATGGTCCTGAGACCGCAGGGGCTGATCACCCGCAGCACGATACGGCCGTTCCAGCTCGTCCAGCGGCGCATGCACAATGCCTGAGGCGGTCGACGGCTACTGTCTCAGCGCCGCCGGCCTGACCAAGCGGTTCGGCGGCTTTCATGCGCTGCGCGACGTCGACATCGCGGTGCGCGAGGGCAGCATCCACGCCGTCATCGGCCCGAACGGCGCGGGCAAGACGACGTTGTTCAACCTGCTGTCCGGGGTGATGGCGCCCGATTCCGGCGAAATTCGGTTCCGCGACCGGCCGCTCGGACGGCTGCGGCCGCACGGGCGCGCGGCGCTCGGGATCGCCAGGACGTTTCAGAACATCCGCCTGTTCGGCCACATGACGGTGCTGGAGAACGTGATGCTGGGCGAGCACTGGCGCATCTACCCGTCGCTCTGGCGGTCGTTCCTGAAGGCGGCCTGGCACCGCCCCTTCGGCGAGGCCCCGGAGGAGACCGAGATGCGCCGCCGGGCGCTGGAGACCCTCGAATTCGTCGGGCTCGCCGAGAAGCGCCACGCCATGGCGACGGACCTGCCCTACGGCGAACAGCGCCTGCTCGAGCTCGGACGGGCGCTGGCGATGGAGCCCGGGCTGCTGCTGCTCGACGAGCCGGCGGCGGGGATGAACATCCGCGAGACCGAGGATCTCGACGCGCTGATCTGCCGCGTGCGCGATCGCGGCGTGACCGTCGTCCTGGTCGAGCACGACATGAACCTGGTGATGGGAATCTCGGATTGGATCACGGTGCTCAATTTCGGCGACAAGATCGCCGAAGGGCACCCGTCCGAGGTGCAGCGCGACCCGGCGGTGATCGAGGCCTATCTCGGCGAAGAGGAAACCCTTTGACCATCCTCCAAGTCGACGGCCTCTACGCCGGCTACGGCCAGATCCGCGTGCTGCGCGGCGTCGAGCTGGCCATCGAGCGCGGCGAGATCGTCGCGCTGATCGGCGCCAACGGCGCCGGCAAGACCACCCTGCTCAAGACCATCTCCGGGCTGGTCCGCCCGACCGGCGGGCGCATTTTCTTCGAGGGGCGCGACATCGTCCGGCTGCCCGCCCACCGCACGGTCGAGATGGGGATCTGCCAGGTCGCCGAGGGACGGGCGATCCTCAAGCGCATGACGGTGCTGGAGAACCTCAAGATGGGGGCCCATACGCGGCGCGATGCGGAGATCGACGCCGATATCGGCCGGATGCTGCAAAAGTTTCCCGCGCTCGGCGAACGCCGGGCCCAGCTGGCGGGGACGCTGAGCGGCGGAGAGCAGCAGATGCTGGCGATCGGCCGGGCCCTGATGGGGCGGCCCAGCCTGCTGCTGCTGGACGAGCCCTCGCTCGGCCTGGCGCCGATGATCGTCACCCAGATCTTCCGCACGCTCAGGGACTTGCGGGAGGAGGGCAACACCATCTTCCTCGTCGAACAGAACGCCCGCCGCGCGCTCCAGCTCGCGGACCGGGGCTACGTCCTGGAGCGGGGGCTGATCGCGCTCGAGGGAAGCGGGGGGGAGCTGCTGAACGACCCGGGGGTCCAGCGAACCTATCTCGGCAAGCAGGCCGGCGAGGAAACCGGGCCTACCCGAGACCGCGGAACGCGACTATCCTGAGAGAAAACCGAAAGGGAGAGGTTACACGATGAGACACATGTCAATTCTCGCAATCGCCGCCGGTGCGGCGGCGCTGGTCGCGCTCTCGGCGGCGCCCGAGGCGGCGAAGCTCTCCGGGCGGTCGGTCAAGGTCGGCGCCCTGGTGCCGATAACCGGCAAGGGGGCGGAGTGGGGCTATACCGCGCGCGAATCCATCAAGATCGCGCAGGACGAGATCAACGCCGCCGGCGGCATCGGCGGGGTTCCGCTCAAGGTGATCTTCTGGGACACCCAGTCGAAGGAGTCCGAGGGCATCAAGGGGTTCACCAAGCTGGTGACGCGCGACAAGGTGCTGGCGGTGTTCGGGCCCTGCTTCAGCTCGATCTACGAGATCCTGGCGCCGCAGCTCGACCGCCACAAGGTGTCGATGATCTCCTACTGCTCGTCCAAGCCGGGTCTGTCGGCGATGAGCCCCTGGGCGTTCCGCAACACGCTGACCAGCGACAAGCAGCTCGACCCCGTCGTCAAGGCCTGGGTCGACGAGTACAAGATCAAGTCGGCGGTGATCGTCCACGACCTCGAGGACGCGGTCTCCAAGGCCGAAGGCGCCAAGATCATGCCGGTGCTGCTCAAGAAATACGGGGTCAAGCAGCTCGGCATGCTGACCTACCGCACCAAGGACACCGATTTCTCGGCCCAGATCACCAAGGCCAAGGCGCTCAACCCGGACGGGATCGCGCTGGGGTCGTGCTACCAACAGGCCGCCGGGATCGCCAAGGAGGCGCGCAAGCAGGGGCTCGACGCGCCCATCGTCGGCGGCGCCTGCGCCGGCGCGCCCGGCTTCATCCAGCTCGGCGGCAAGGCGACCGAGGGCAGCTACATGTCGACCGCCGCCTGGATCGACGATCCGAGGCCCGCGGTGCAGGCCTATGTGAAGAAGATCGCGGCCGTCAACAAGGGCAAGAAGCCGCCCTATGGCGGCCCCCGCGCCTACGACTCCACCCACATCCTCAAGATGATCATGGAGACCCAGGGGGTCACCAACGAGTCCGGCGACCTGGAGGCCGACCGCGACCGCATCCGCCAGGGCTGGGCCGCGCTCAAGGGCTATGACGGGATTTCCGGCGAGACCACGATGGACGAGGTGGGCGACGGCTCGGGCGCCAGCGCCATCCTGAAGGTTATCGGCGGCAAGTACGTCAACGTGAAGAAGTAGCGAGCCCGCCGGGGGCGGGACCGCCCGGCCCCGTTCCCGGCGGCGCCCGCGGACCGCGGGACCGCGCTTTCCGATCCATCGCCCGTGTGCCGGGCCGGGAGCTCTTGCGCTTCCGGGCGGGTTGCAACGGCACGGCTGTGCTGGCAGTTTAGCGCCTCTTCGGCCATTTCCATGAACATGCGGGAGGATCACATGAAGCGTGGACAGGGGAGAACTGCGGTCTTGCTTGCGAGCGTGGCGGGCGCGGCACTGGTTGCCGGCGCCGCGACCGCGCAGACCGTCAAGATGGGGATTCCCACGTTCCTGACCGGCGCCGGGGCTCCGGCCTTCGGCATCCCGGCGAAGCAGGGCGTCGAGCTGCTGGTCAATGCGATCAACAACGGCGAGATTCCGGCGCCCTATAACAGCGTCGGCCTGGCCGGACGCAAGATCGAGGCGCTGATCTACGACGAGGCCGGCGGCGGCACCAAGCAGGTCACCGAGCTGCGCAACAAGGTGCAGAAGGACGGCGTCGATTTGGTGGTCGGCTACATCTCCTCAGGGACCTGCGCCGCGGTGGCGCGCGTCGCCGAGGAGGTCAAGGTCCTCACCCTGATGACGGTCTGCGGCACGCCGCGGGTCTTCGAAGAGCTGGTGAAGAAGCCCAAATACCTGTTCCGCACGATGAGCCACGGCACCGGCAACAACACGGGCGCGGCGCGCTACATCTCCAGCAAGTATCCGGAGCTGCTCGAGAACGGCTTTATCGGGCTGAACCAGAACTACGCCTGGGGGCAGGACTCCTGGCGCGACTTCAGCCTCGCGATGAAGGTCGTGGCGCCCGACGTCAAGGCCGCCAAGAAGCAGCAATTCCCCAAGCTGTTCTCCGGCCAGTACGGCTCCGAGATCTCGGCGCTGCTCAGGGCCAAGCAGAAGGTGGTCCATTCGAGCTTCTGGGGCGGCGACCTCGAAGCGTTCATCGCCCAGGCCAACGCGCGCGGGCTGTTCAAGCGCAAGACCTTCATCCTGACGGTCGGCGAGACGGTCGCCTACCGTTTGGGACGGAAATTCCCGGAAGGCCAGATCATCGGCACCCGGGGGCCGTACGGGATGTACGCGGTGAACATCGACACCCCGATCAACAAGTGGTTCCAGAAGAAGTACCGCGAGACCTATGGCGAGCCGCCGGCGCAGCCGACCTACCAGTACGGGCAGGGGATCCTCGCCGCCAAGTTCGCCTATGACAAGGCGATGAAGGACAATGGCGGCAAGTTCCCGACCACCGACCAGGTGATCAAGGCGCTCGAGGGCGCGACCTTCACGTCGCTCGCCGGCACGGTGCAGATGGCGCTCAGCAACGGCCACCAGGCGGTCACCGAGGACCGCTGGGGCGTCACCGTGTGGGACGAGAAGAAGGGCGAGATGGTGGTCAAGGACGTCGTCGTGTTCGAGCCGGATTGCGTCAATCCGCCCGACGGCGTCGAGTCCGTGCCCTGGCTCGAAGGCGGGATGAAGGGCGCCAAGTGCGGCTGAGCACGCCCTAGCTCCAGGCGGGCTGCGAACCATCCGGGCGCTGGCGAACGGCGCCCGGATCTTCGTTCGCCCGCCCGTTCACGACTCGCCGGAGCCGCCTTCCGGCTAACGGGATCGGACCGTTGGACACCGAACTCCTACTCATCATCCTGATCGACGGGTTGGTGTACGCCTCCTACCTGTTCATGGTCTCCGTCGGGCTGACGGTGATCTGCGGCGTGCAGAAAATCCTCAACGTCACCCACGGCTCGCTCTATGCGTTCGGTGCCTATCTGTGCGCCACGATCCTGATCGTCTATGCCGAGACGGGCTGGCCCGGCGCCGGCGCGTTCGTGATCATGGCGCTGACCGCGATCTTCCTCGGCATCGTGTTCGGCATCATCATCGAGCGCGGGCTGCTCCGGTTCCTCTACGCCGAGGACGAGCACATCGTCGTGCTCGCCACCTTCGCCGCCTTCCTGATCCTGGAGGACGTGCTGCTGCTGATCTGGGGGACCAACCCCTATATCGCGGCGGAGCCGCTGGCGCTGCTCGGCCAGACCGATATCGCGGAGCTGCCGTTCGACAACTACAACCTGTCGATGATCCTGCTCTCCGCGCTGGTCGCGGCGGTGCTGTGGTACGGGCTGAGACGGACCACCTTCGGCAAGATGCTGCTGGCGGTGATCTTCGACCGCGAGCTGTCCCAGTCGATGGGGATCAACGTCACCAGGATCTTCCTGCTCACCTTCATCGTGGGCTCCTTCCTCGGCGCGCTCGGCGGCGCCTACCAGGCGCCGGCGATCTCGGTGCAGCCGGGAATCGGCGTGGAGGTCATCGTGCTCGCCTTCGCCGTCGTCGTCATCGGCGGCATGGGCTCGATTCCGGGCGCGCTGATCGGCTCGCTTGTGGTCGGCGTCGCCCGCGCCGCGGCGGTGCATCTCGAGCCGGTGCTCGAGCTGTTCGTCATCTACATGATCATGGCGATCGTCCTGATCGTCAGGCCCCAGGGTCTGTTCGCCCCCGCCAAGCCGAGGAAGATATGACCAGGTACATGGACCGGACGGGCTGGGCGCTGACCATCGGCCTGGTCGTCCTGATCGTCGTCAACTTTTTCATCCCCGAGTGGTTCCGCGCGATCCTGCTGCTCTCGCTGGCGCGCGGTTCGGTGGCGCTCGGGCTGCTGGTGCTGTGGCGCTGCGGGCTGATCTCCTTCGGCCACGCCCTGTTCTACGGCTTCGGCGCCTATACCGTGGCCCTGATCGTCAAGTATCTCGGCATCACCGACGCGTTCTTCACGGTTGCCTGCGGCGTCGTCGTCGCCGGCGGGTTCGCCTGGGCCCTCGGCTTCCTGCTGAGGCGCTACCGGGGCATCTTCTTCGCCCTGCTGAACCTCGCCTTCTCGATGATCCTCTACGGCGTGCTGGCCAAGCTGGAGAGCCTGGGCTCGACCGACGGCATCAGCCTCGAACGGACGACCTATCTCTGGTACGCGCCGGAGGGCGCCGCGAACAAGACCGCGCTCTTCTTCTTCGCGGCGATCATGACCTGGGCCGTCGCGATGGCGGTGCACCACTACTTGCGTTCGACGCTGGGCTACATGACGACGGCGGTGCGCGAGAACGAGATCCGCCTCGAATTCCTCGGCTACTCGGCCGAGCGCGCGATCCACGTCAAGTACACCATCTCCGGCCTGGTCGGCGGGTTCGGCGGCGCCATCGCCGCCATGACCATCGGCCATGTCGATCCCGACTCGATGGCCTACTGGCCGATCTCCGGCGACTTCGTGTTCATCGCGATCCTGAGCGGCACCGGCAATGTCGGCGCACCGTTCATCGGCGCGCTGCTCTACGAGCTGATCCGCACCTACGCGTTCGAACAGTTCCCCGGCATCTGGCAGCTCATCATGGGCGGGACGCTGCTGCTCATCATCATGTTCCTGCCCAACGGGCTGTGGTCCCTGGTCGACCGCTGGAACAAGCGGCGCACCGAGCGGGCCAGGCTCGAAGCGGAACGGGAAAAGGCGTAAGCCCATGTCTGTCGTACTCAACGTCCAGGGGCTGGAGAAGAGCTTCGGCGCCGTCGTCGCCGCCCACAACATCAACGTCGTCATCGAGCAGGGCGAGACCGTCGGCGTGATCGGCGCCAACGGCGCCGGCAAGACCACCTTCGTCAACATGGTGACCGGCTATCTGGAGCCGACCGAGGGCACGATCGAGTTCATGGGCCGCAACATCCGCGGCCGCTCGGTGCGCCAGATCACCCGGCTCGGGCTGTGCCGCTCGTTCCAGGTGCCGCAGGTGTTCCTGTCGGAGAGCGTGTTCGACAATCTGATGATCTGCTTCGGCATCGCCGAGGGCGACGGGCTCGGCCTGCTGGGCGCGCTGATGCGGGGCGACCGGGGCGACCGGGTGGACCAGCATCTGCTGCGCTACCAGATCGCCGATTACCGCAATGTCGCGGCCTCGGCCCTGCCGCAGGGCGTGCGCAAGCTGCTCGACATCGCGATGGCGACGGTGCGCAAGCCGAAGCTGCTGATGCTCGACGAGCCGACCAGCGGGATCAGCGTCGAGGAGAAGTTCGGCATCATGGACATATTGATGCAGGCGCTGAAGGAGGAGGAGACCACGGTGCTCTTCATCGAGCACGACATGGAGATCGTCGAGCGCTATGTCTCCCGCGTGCTCGCCTTCTCGCAGGGCGAGATCATCTGCGACGCGCCGACTGAACAGGCGATGGTCGATCCCCTGGTGCAGGAATTCGTGATCGGCAAGGAATACCACCGCGCGCGCGCCGGCAACGGGGACGCGGCCGAGGAGGGGGAGGCGGGCCGATGCTGACCGTCACGGGTATCGATGTCAGCATCGGCGCCACGGAGATCCTGCGCGGCGTGAGCTTGGAGGTGCCGTCGGGCTCGATGTGCGGGCTGATCGGCCGCAACGGCGCCGGCAAGACGACGGTGATGCGCGCGATCATGGGCGCGCTCAAGCTGCAGAAGGGGTCGATCCAGTTCGAGCATCTCGATCTCGGCGCCTCGCACGCCCATCGCCGCGCCCATCTCGGGATCGGATTCATGCCGGAAGATCGCCGCCTGGTGCCCGAGCTGACGGCGGAAGAGAACATCATGCTGCCGGTGTGGTCGACCAGGTCCGAGGGCGCCGCCGAGCGCCTGCAATGGATCTACGGGCTGATGCCGGAGGTCGAGGAGTTCCGCAACCGCGGCGCGACGACACTGTCCGGCGGGCAGCAGAAATTCGTCGCCTTCGCCCGCGCCATCATGTGCGGCACCAAGCTGCTGCTGCTCGACGAGCCGAGCGAGGGAATCGCGCCGGTCTTCGCCCAGCGCATGGTCGAGATCCTGGGCAATTTGAAGGCGGAGGGCGAGTCGGTGCTGGTCGCCGAGTCGAACGACGTCCACATCGCTCCCCTGCTCGACGACATCTACGTCATCGAGCGCGGCAGCATCGTCCCGCACTGAACGGCGGCGCCCGGCGGGCGCTTCCGGTCCCGATTCGTTTGTGCTACCGTTTGGGCCGGTTTGGGAAGAACCGTCCGCGAGCGGCCGCGAAAAACGGTAAGCAACGACGTAAGCGACGGCCTCGCGGAGCCCTATGGAAAAGGGAGGCGCGTCATGCGGAAAGTCTCGAAATCTGGAATTCTCTCCTTCGCGCTCGGCGCGCTCGCCGCCGGGGCGATGGCGTTCGGCGCCGCCGCGGCCCCGCCCGAAGGGGCGCCCAAGGCGCTCAAGGTGGCGTTCGTCGACTTCTTCTCGGGCGGCGCGGCGGTGTTCGGCGTGTCCGGCAAGGGGACGTCGGAGTGGCTGGTCGCCAAGTGGAACAAGGAGGGCGGCATCGGCGGCGTTCCGATCGACCTTGTGCTGGTCGACGAGGGCGGCGGGCCGAAGAAGCAGGTCTCCGAGCTGCGTCGCCTGGTGCTCGACGAGAAGGTGGATGCGGTCGTCGGCTACACCTCCAGCGGCAACTGCCTGGCCATCGCGCCGGTGGCCGAGGAGCTCAAGATCCTGACCGTGGTGCATGTCTGCGGCACCCACCGCCTGACCGAGGACAACAAGCTCAAATACGTCTTCCGGACGGCGGCCAACCAGGCCGGCGACAGCGTCTCGCTCGCGCGCTATGCGCTGTCCGTCAACCCCGACATCAAGACCATCGCCGGCGCCAACGAGGACTACGCCTGGGGCCGCGATTCCTGGGAGGCGTTCAAGATCGCGATGCAGCGCCTCAAGCCCGACGTCGAGGTGGTCGCCGAGCTGTGGACCAAGTTCCAGGCCGGCGAGTACTCGGCCGAGATCTCCCGCCTGCTGGCGGCGCGGCCCGACGTGGTCCATTCCAGCTTCTGGGGCGGCGGGCTGATCACCTTCATCAAGCAGGCGCGCCCGCGCGGGCTGTTCGACCAGAGCCTGGTGCTGCTCTCGACCGGCGAGCAGGTGCTGCAGAATGTCGGCAAGTCGATGCCCGACGGCGTGGTCGCGGCGCCGCGTGCGACCGCCGGCTTCTTCGCCCTCGAGGGAGCCCCGGGACACAAGGAGTTCGTCGCGGAGGTCTACGCGCACAACAAGCGCTATCCCGACTATCCGGCGTACCGCACCTACCAGGCGTGGTCCGGGTTGAAGGCGGCCTATGAGAAGGCGATCAAGGCCGCCGGGCGCTGGCCCACCACCGAGCAGGTCATCGCGGCCTTCGAAGACCTGAGCTGGGAGACTCCGAGCGGCACCATCACCATGCGGTCGGACCACCAGGCGGTGCATGGCGGGCTGGTCGGGGTGACCAAGTTCTCGAAGAAATACGGCTTCGCGATCCTCGAGAACATCGTCCACCACAAGGCGGAGGACATCAACCCGCCGCTCGGCACCAAGACCCTGGACTGGGTGCGGGGCATCAAGTAGCCGGCCGTTTCGCGGCCCACCGAACCGCGGCGCGAGGGGGCACAGCCCCCCTCGCGGCCCGGCTCGGACGGCCGTTCCGGGGTAGACAGCGGGGGTCCGGCGCGGGATGAACCTTCTCACCATCATCGTCTTCGACGCGATCAACTACGCGGCGACGCTGTTCCTGCTGTCCGTCGGGTTGACCGTCGTTTTCGGCGTCATGCGCATCCTCAACGTCTCGCATGGCGGCATCTACGCGCTCGGCGCCTATATGGGCACCTGGCTCGCGCTCTGGGTGCTCGAGGTCGACCTGCCGCCGGTGCTCACCTACGCGATGCTGCTGCTGGGCGCGGTGATCATCGGCTTTCTCATCGGGCCGATCATCGAGCGTCTGCTGTTGCGCCGGATCTACGGCAGCGACATGCATATCCAGCTGCTGCTCACCTTCTCGATCCTGTTGATCCTCGATGACGGGATGAAGCTGATCTGGGGCATGGAGCCGCTGTTCATCTCCGAGCCCTATTCGATGCTGGGCCGGTTCAAGGTGGGCGGGATCATCTACCCCTGGTACGACTTCGTGCTGGTCGGCGTCGCGGTGGTGTTCGGCGCCGCGCTGGTCTGGATGGTGCGGGCCACGCGCTTCGGCAAGCTGGTCATCGCGGTGATCGCCGACCGCGAGGTGAGCCAAGCCATCGGCATCAACGTCAACCTGATCTTCACCGTCGCGTTCACCGTCGGCGCGCTGGCCGCGGCGCTCGGCGGCGCCTTCGTCGCGCCCAAGATCGCCGTGGTGCCGCAATTCGCGCTGGAAGTGGTCGTGCTCGCCTTCGCGGTGATCGCGATCGGCGGCATGGGCAGCATCGAGGGCGCGGCGGTCGGCGCCGTCGTGGTCAGCTTCGCGCGCGCGCTCGCCATCCATCTCGCGCCCGAGGTCGAGCTCATGGCGGTCTACCTGATCATGATCCTGGTGCTGGTGATCCGGCCCCAGGGGCTCTTCGGCGAAGTGGAGCTCCGACGGATATGATGAACTGGAGAGCCCTGCCGCGCGCCGGCGTGGCCGCCGCCGCCCTGCTGATCGCGGTGCCGCCCTTCCTGCCCGGCTGGATCCTGTTCGTGCTCACCAAGGCGATGTTCATGTTCATCGCGGTGATGGGCGTCTCGGTCCTGCTGCGCGGCGGACTCTTGACCTTCGGCCACGCGCTCTACTACGCGACCGGCGCCTATGCGGTCGGGTTCTGCGTCAAGTGGCTGGGCGTCAAGGAGCTGCTCTTCCTGGTCCCGCTCGGGGCGCTCGCGGGTTTCATCATGGCCGCGCTGGTCGGCATCGTCATGGCGCGCTACCGCGAGGTCTTCTTCGCCATGCTGAACCTCGCCTTCTCGATGATGCTGTTCGGCGCCCTGCTCAAGCTCTACTGGGTCACCGGCGGCACCGACGGGCTGGCGATCGGCACCGCGACGCTGGCCGGGATCAGCCTGCCGGGGGACTCCTACGGCTACTACTATTTCGCGCTGACCATGGTGGGCATCGTCACCCTGGTGGTCTATCGCTTCATGGCCTCGCCCGCCGGGTATTTCCTGCGCGCGATGTACGACAACGAGATCCGCATCGAGTATTCCGGAGTCGCGGTCCGCCAGGTGGTCTACCGGACCTATCTCCTGGCCGGCACGCTGGGCGGGGTGGCGGGCGTGATGGCGGCGTTCACCATCGGCCATATCGTCCCGGAGGACGCGTTCTGGATCCAGTCGGGCGAGTTCGTCTTCGTCGCGCTGCTGGGCGGGTTCGGCGGCGTGCCTGGGCCGATGCTGGGCGCGCTGGTCTTCGAGTTCCTGCAGACCTACGCGTCGAAATACTTCCCGCTCGCCTGGCAGATGATGATGGGGATCATCATGCTGCTGATCATCCTGTTCCAGCCGGGCGGGCTGTGGGCGATCTACCAGCGCATCGAGGCGCGGATCACCGGCAAGGACAGAGGGGGCGACCATCACTGACACCACCCCCATCCTGCAGACCGTCGGGATCAACCGCAGCTTCGGCGCGGTGATCGCCGCCGACGACCTCAATATCGAGGTCGGGAACGGCGAGCTGGTCGGCATCGTCGGCGCCAACGGGTCCGGCAAGACGACCTTCCTCAACCTGATCACCGGATATCTCAAGCCGGAGAGCGGGCGCATCCTGGTTATGGGCCAGGACACCACCGATCTGGCGCCGCGCGATCTCGCCAAGCGGGGCGTCGCGCGCTCGTTCCAGATCCCGCAGCTCTACACCAACATGAGCGTGCTGGAGGGCGTGCTGCTGTCGCTCGCCGCCACGTCGGGCGAGTCGAGCAATTTCTGGCGGCCGCTGCACCGCGATCCCTGGGAGCCCGAGGCGTGGGAGATTCTCAACCGCTTCGGCCTCGAACCCTACGCCAGCCGGCCGGTGAGCGAGCTCCCCGAGGGCGGCCGCAAGCTCCTGGACATCGCGCTCTCCTTCGCCCTCAAGCCGACCCTGCTGGTGATGGACGAGCCGACCAGCGGGGTCAGCATCGAGGACAAGTTCCAGGTCATGGACACGCTGGTGGGCGTGCTCAGGGAGGGCGACATCACGACCATCTTCGTCGAGCACGACATGGACGTGGTCCAGCGCTACGGCAGGCGGGTGCTGGTGTTCGACACCGGAAGGGTGGTCGCCGACGGCGAGCCGGAGAGCGTGCTGGCCCAGCCCGAGGTCAGGCGCGCCGTTCTGGGGCACGAATGACATGCTGAAGCTCGGCGACATCAGGGTGACCATCAAGACCTTCGTGATCCTGCGCGGGATCAGCCTCGACATCCCGCAAGGCGAGATGGTCGCGCTGGTGGGCCGCAACGGGGCCGGCAAGACGACGACGCTCAAGAGCGTCATGGGGCTGGTGCCGGTGGTCGGCGGCGGCATCGAGCTCGACGGCGAGAACCTGCTCGAGGTGCCGGGGCACCAGCGCGCCCAGCGCGGCATCGGCTACATGCCCGAGGACCGCCGGCTGATCGGCTCGCTGACGGTCGAGGACAACATCCTGCTGCCGGCCTGGGCCGCCAAGGCGGAGAGCCCCGAGGAGCGGCTGCGCTACATCTACGACCGGATGCCCGACCTTGCGCCGCTGGTGAACCGCCGCGCCTCGATGCTGAGCGGCGGGCAGCAGAAGATGGCCGCGCTCGCCCGCTCGCTGATGAGCGGCACCAAGCTGCTTCTCCTGGACGAGCCGTTCGAGGGCCTGTCGCCCGGCCTCGGCGACAAGCTGGGCGAGACCATCCGCCAGCTCCAGCAGGACGGGCTCACCGTGCTGATCGCCGAATCGGACGACAAGCGCGTCGAGTTCGTCGAGCAGACCTACATGATCGAGCGCGGCCAGAACGTCGACCAGATCGAGGGCTGACGCCCCGGCCCGGGGCGCTTCGACGCCCCACCGCGTTTCGACCGTATCCCGGGCGCCGCCGCGCGGCGGAGCGGAGATATCCCGCGCCACCCCCCTACGTCATGGCCGGAACAAGTCCACTGCCGTCCGGTCCAGAATTTAGACGCGGGCCGCACCCGGCTCTCCCTGCTCTCCACCGCTACCGCCACCGCGTCATGGCCGGACTCGATCCGGCCATCCATAAGGCCTCTCCGCATGCACGGCGGCCGGTAAGGAGCGATGGCGGCGCCCATGGGTGCCCGGAACGAGTCCGGTCATGGCGAGTGAGGCAAGGCATGGCGATGGGGGCGAGCCGCCTTGCGAACTCGCCTATAGTACCGCTCGCATCGCCGGACCGAGGGGAGGGGACATGATCATCGATTGCCACGCCCATGTGAGCGCGCCGGCCGAGCTGTGGGCCTACAAGGCGACGCTGCTGTCGCATCGCGGCTCGCACGGGCGCGGCCGGGTGAGCGTCAGCGACGACGACATCCGCGAGGCGGTCGAGAAGAAGCATTTCCCGGGCTCCGGCCACAGCCACATGGACTACATCGATGCGCTCGGCACCGACATGCAGCTCGTCTCGCCGCGCCCCTTCCAGCTCATGCACTCCGAGAAGCCTTCCCGCCTCGTCCAGTGGTTCCACGAGGAATGCAACAACATGATCCACCGGGAGACCCAGCTCTACCCCGACCGCTTCGTCGGCATCGCCGGGCTTCCCCAGCCCGCTGGCGAGCCGCTGGAGATGGCGATCCGGGAGCTGGAGCGCTGCGTGGGCGAGCTCGGCTTCAAGGGCTGTCTCTTGAACCCCGACCCCTACGAGAACACCGGAATCCATCCGCCCGCGCTCGGCGACCGCTACTGGTACCCGCTCTACGAGAAGCTCTGCGAGCTCGACGTGCCGGCGCATATCCACGGCACCGGGTCGCGCTCGGAGCGCGAGCCCTATTCGCTTCGCTTCATCAACGAGGAGACCACCGCGGTCTACGGGCTGGTCAACTCGGCCGTGCTCGACGACTTCCCCGACCTAAGGATCGTCGTCAGCCATGGCGGCGGCGCGATCCCCTTCCAGCTCGGGCGCTTCGAGTCCGGCACCCTGCGCCGCGCGGGTGCGGAGCGGTTCAGCCAACGCATGCGCCGCCTCTACTACGACACCGTGCTCTATACCCCCGAGGCGATCGAGCTGCTGATCCGGGTTGCCGGCGTGGACCAGTGCCTGTTCGGCGCCGAATGCCCGGGTGTCGGCTCCTCGATCAACCCCGACACCGGGCGCCACATGGACGATGTCGCGCACCACATCCGGGGGTTCGACTGGCTGTCCGACGCCGACAAGGAGAAGATCCTGGCCGGCAACGCGCGCCGCGTCTTCAAGCTGGAGGCGTGAGCCGAAGCGCCGCGCGGGAAGCCCGGGGTGGGACGTTTCTTCGTACAAAGGCTGGGCGTGGCGCTGCTCGTCGCGGTGACCGTGTCGATCATCGGCTTCGCGCTGCTGCGGGTCTCCGGCGACCTCGCCGCCGACCTCGCCGGCGAGGACGCGACCCCCGCCGAAGTCGCCGAGATCGCGGCGCTCTACGGCCTCGACAAGCCGCTGCACGAGCAATACCTGGACTGGGCCTGGAGCGCGCTCGGCGGCGATCTCGGGCAGTCGCTGTTCACCAACGAGCCGGTGATGGATTTGATCCTGGAACGGGTCGGGGTGACGGTGCTGCTCTCGCTCTACTCCCTCCTGCTGGCGCTCGTGATCGCCATCCCGCTCGGCGTGCTGGCGGCGGTCAGGGCCAACACGGCGATCGACAGGGCGGCGCTCGGAATCGCGGTGTTCGGCCAGGCGATCCCCAATTTCTGGTTCGGGCTGATCCTGATCTACCTGTTCGGCGTGGTGCTCAGGTGGCTGCCGATCTCGGGGTCGGCCGGCTTCGCCCATTTCATCCTGCCGACGGTGGCGCTCGGCACCGCGGTGATGCCGGCCCTGATGCGGCTTACCCGGACCGGCATGCTGGAGGTGCTGGAAGCCGATTTCGTCAGGACCGCGCGGGCCAAGGGGCTGTCTCCCGGCAGGGTCTTCTTCAAGCACGCGCTGAGGAACGCGATCCTGCCGGTGGTCTCACTCGCCGCGGTGTCGCTCGGCTTCCTGCTCGGCGGATCGGTGATCGTCGAGACCGTGTTCGCGCTCAACGGCATCGGGCTGCTGGCCTATGAGTCGATCCTGCGCAGCGACTTCCCGGTGGTCCAGTCGATCCTGGTGTTCGTGTCGCTCGCCTATATCGTGCTCACGCTGGCGTCCGACCTGATCAACGCCCGCCTCGACCCCCGCATCCGGCTCGGCTAGGCCATGGCGGGCGGACTCTTCAGAGACGAATTCCGGGTCGACGCGCCGACGCCGCGCGAGGTCATGCGGCGCCGGGCGCGGAGCCATGTCGGCTTCCTGGCCGGTGCCGGGTTCGTGCTCGCCGTGGTGCTGCTGGCGGTCTTCGCGCCCTGGGTCTCGCCGTCGGACCCGTTCACCCAGAACCTCGATGCCCGGCTGATCGACCCGGTCTGGGGCAAGGGCGGAAGCTGGGAGCATCCGCTGGGCACCGATTCGCTCGGGCGGGACTATTTGACGCGCATCCTGTTCGGCGCGCGGATCTCGCTGCTCATCGGGTTCGGCGCGGCGGTCATCTCCGGCGCCGTGGGATCGACCGTCGGCATCGTCGGCGGCTATTTCGGCGGCCGGGTCGACGCGGTCGTGATGTACCTGATCAACGTGAAATTGGCGCTGCCCGGCATCCTGATCGCGCTCTCGCTGGTCTCGGTCTTCGGCGGCTCGCTGATCGCGCTCATCGCCATTCTCGGCTTCCTGTTCTGGGACCGCTTCGCGGTGGTCACGCGGAGCGTCACTCAGCAGATCAGGGGGCAGGAGTTCGTCGCCGCCGCCGAGGCGGTCGGCGCGTCGCACGCGCGCATCGTCGTCCAGGAGATCCTGCCCAATGTGATGAGCCACATCATCGTCATCGCCAGCCTCGAAATGGCCATCGCCATCCTGGTGGAGGCGGTGCTGTCCTTCCTCGGCCTCGGCATCCAGCCGCCCACCCCGTCCTGGGGGCTGCTGATCTCCGAAGGTCGGAGCTTCATGTTCTTCAAGCCCTGGCTGATCGCGCTGCCCGGGCTGGCGCTGTTCTTCCTGGTGGTCGCGATCAACCTGATGGGCGACGGCATTCGCGACATCACCGTGCCCGAAGGCCGCGGCCGGTGACGGGCGATGCCATCCTCCGAGTGCGCGGCCTTTCGGTCGACATTGCGCTGCCCTCGGGCACGCTGCACGCGGTCAGCGATGTCGACCTGGAGGCGGCGCGCGGCGAGACGCTGGCGATCGTCGGCGAATCGGGCTGCGGCAAGACGATGACCGCGCTCGCGGTGATGCGGCTGCTGCCCCGCCGGGCGCGGCTCGCGGCGAACGAGATCGAGCTGCTGGGAACCGATCTCCGCGCGCTGTCCGACAGGGCGTTCTCCGACCTGCGCGGCAACCGGATGAGCATGGTCTTCCAGGACCCGATGACCGCGCTGAACCCGGTCTACCCGATCGGCGATCAGCTCGAGGAGATCCACATGCGCCACCGCGGGAGCGGCCGGCGCGAAGCCCGCGACCGCGCCGAGTACCTGCTCGCCCGGGTCGGGATCGTCAATCCGGGGACGCGGCTCGGCCAGTTCCCGCACCAGCTCTCGGGCGGGCTCCGGCAGCGCATCGTGATCGCGATGGCGCTGATGTGCGACCCCGACCTGATCGTCGCCGACGAGCCGACCACGGCGCTCGACGTGACCGTGCAGGCGCAGGTGCTTCGCCTGCTCAAGGACTTGCAGGCCGAGTTCAACATGGCACTGATCCTGATCTCCCACGATCTCGGCATCGTCGCGCGCATCGCCGACCGGATCGCCGTCATGTATGCCGGGCGCGTGGTCGAGACCGGATCGAGCCGGCAGATCTTCGGCGCGCCGACCCACCCCTATACGCGCGGGCTGATCGACTGCATCCCCTGGCCGGGAAGGACGGAACGGCGCACCAGGCTGGGCTCCATACCGGGCATCGTGCCCTCGATGATCGGCGACGACAGCGGATGCATGTTCCGCAACCGCTGCGCCTGGGCGGAGGAGCGCTGCCGGACCGACGGCAACGTCGAACGCCGGATCGAGAACGGCCACGCCTATCGCTGCGTCCATCCCGTCGCGCATCTGCGCGGGCCGCCACCATGACCGCCCCGGTGCTGGAATGCGACCGCGTCACCCGGCTGTTCCGGGTGAAAAGGGGCCTGCTCGAGACCCCGGCCACGCTGCGCGCGGTGGACGACGTCTCGTTCTCGGTGCGGGAGGGCGAGGTGCTCGCCATCGTCGGCGAATCGGGCTGCGGCAAGACCACGCTCGCGCGCATGCTGCTCGGGCTGCTGGCGCCGTCGGGCGGGTCGATCCGCTTCGCCGGACGGCCGATGCGCCAGGTCGGCCGGACGCATATCGCCGCCCGCGTCCAGCCCGTCTTCCAGGACCCATATTCGTCGCTCAACCCGCGCAAGACGCTGGGACGGATCGTCGGCCTGCCGCTCGCCGTCCACCGCATCGGCAGCGAGCCGGAGCGCCGTTCGCGCGTCGCCGAGATCATGGAGCTGGTCGGCCTGCCCGCGCATCTGGTGCACGCCTATCCGAACCAGCTCTCCGGCGGCCAGCGCCAGCGCGTCGCCATCGCCCGCGCGCTGGCGATCCGGCCCGCCATCGTCGTCTTCGACGAGCCCACCTCGGCGCTCGACGTGTCGGTGCAGGCGCAGATCCTGAACCTGCTGCTGGAGCTCAGGCAGAGCCTCAACCTGACCTACGTGTTCATCAGCCACGACCTCGCCGTGGTCGAGCATATCGCCGACCGGGTGGCGGTGATGTATCTCGGCCGCCTCGTGGAGCTGGGCGGGACGGCCGAGATCTTCGACTCGCCCCGCCACCCCTATACCGAGACTCTGCTGCGCTCCATCCTGACGCCCGACCCGGCGCTCGGCCTGCCGCCCGGACCGTTCGGCGGCGACTTCCCCGACCCGCTCGACCCGCCGCCCGGCTGCCCCTTCCACCCGCGCTGCCCGAGCGCGATGGAAACCTGCCGCGCGGTGCCGCCGGCGACGGTGACCGATGCCGCGGGCCGCGTAGAATGCCACCTGTATGACGGTGAGAGCCATGACCGATGACGACCGCCGCCCGATCGCGCGGCTGCAAGCGCTCGATTGCTGCGCGGTGTCCGATGCGCTCGACTCGCTCGGCCTGCCGCCGGCGGTGACCGGGATCGCGGCGCTGACCACGACCGGGCGCATCGCCGGAAGGGCGGTCACGGTCAAGCTCACCGACCGCAAGCCGGAGGATGCGCCGCTGCGGCATCTGTGCAGCGGCGCGGTCGATTCGGCCGGGCCGGGCCACGTCCTGGTGATAGAGCAGCGCACCGGCATCGACGCCGCCGGCTGGGGCGGCGTCTTGTCCCACGCGGCGCGGGAGGCGGGCATCGAGGGGGTGATCGTGGACGGGCCGGCGCGCGATATCGACGAAGCCGCCGGGCTCGGCTTCGCGGTCTACGCCCGCTGCGCGACCGCGCGGACGGCGCGGGGGCGGATCCATGAAGAGGGTTTCAATATCGACATCGCCGTCGGAGAATTGACCGTGCGCCCGGGCGACCTTGTGATTGCCGACCGCAGCGGGGTCGCCGTGGTACCGTCCGGCCGCGCCGGCGAGGTGCTGGAAAGGGCCGAATCGATCGTCGCGCGCGAGCGCGCGATGACCGAGGCGGTGAGGCGCGGCGAGCCGGTCAGCCGGGTCATGGGAGCGTCCTACGAACGCATGCTACAGGGTGGAGATGACTGATGGCGAACGTCGTTCTCGGTATGTGGACCACGCACGGGCCGACGCTGAACACCACGCCCGATCAATGGGGCGAGCGGGTCAAGGCGGATTTGGTGAACGAGCACTGGTTCAAGGGCGAACGGTTCACCTTCGACGAGCTGGTCGAGCGCCGGGCGGGCGAGGACATCGCGGCATTGATCGCCGACGACGAACGCCAGCGGCGCTACGACTCCTGCCAGGCCGGGATCGCCGCGCTCGCCGACAAGTGGGAGGAGGTGGCGCCGGATGCCTGCGTCATCCTCGGCAACGACCAGCGCGAGCTGTTCCTCGAGGACATCCAGCCCACCTTCACGGTCTATCGCGGCGAGACCTTCTACAACCAGCCGACCAGCGAGAAGCAGAAGGCCATGCTACCGCCCGGGGTAGGGGACGCGGAATGGGCCTACCGCCCGGACCGCCATACCGTCTACCCCGGCCTGCCCGATCTCGCCGAGATCGTCTTCGCCCGCGCGATGCAGGAGGGATTCGACCTCGCGGCCTCGAACGACTGGCTGCGGCACGAGAACCACCGCCATGTCGGCACGCCGCACGCCTTCAGCTTCGTCCTGCGCCGGATCATGCGCGACCGCGCGGTTCCCACCCTGCCGGTGATCGCCAACACCTTCTACCCGCCCAACCAGCCGACCGCGCGGCGCTGCTTCGATTTCGGCGCGATGATCGGCCGTGCGATCCGCGACTGGGACTCGCCCGCCCGCGTCGCCGTGGTCGGGTCCGGCGGGATGTCGCATTTCTGCATCGACGAGGATCTCGACCGACGGTTCCTCGAGGCGTTCTGCGACCGCAACGAGGACGCGCTCTGCGGCATCGAGCAGGACTTGCTGCAATCCGGGTCGTCGGAGCTGCGCAACTGGATCGTCGCGGCGGGGGCGCTGTTCGGCACCGGGCTCGCCGGCGACGTGATCGACTACGTCCCCTGCTATCGCTCGCTGGCGGGAACCGGAACCGCCAACGCCTTTGTCTGCTGGACCTGACCCGCCGGCCGGCCGATGGCGGACCGCCCGCGCGTCGTCGTCGTCGGAGGCGGCCCGGTCGGGCTCGCGCTCGCCGTCGAGCTCGGGTTGCGCGGCGTTGCCTGCGAGGTTATCGAGCGGCGCACCGAGCCCCATCGCATCCCCAAGGGCCAGAACCTTACCCAGCGCACGCTCGACCTGTTCTATTCCTGGGGCATCGCCGACGAGCTGCGCTCCCGGCGGGTCATCCGGCCCGGCTTCCCCGGCAACGCCATCGTCGCCTATGGCGACCTCGCCGGCGCGCACTGGTTTGCCGGCGTCTACCGGACCGCGGTCGACAGGTACTACTTCCAGCGCAGCGAGCGGCTGCCGCAATATCTCACCGAGCAGGTGCTGCGGGACCGCCTCGCCGGGATCCCGGCGGTCCGGGTGAGGGAGGGCTGGTCCGCCGAGGCGGTGCGGCAGTCGGATGCCGGCGCCGCCGTCGACATCGCCGAAGAAGCCGGCGCGCGGCGCGAGACCGTCGAGGCGGACTACGTCGTCGGCTGCGACGGCAGCCGGTCCGCGGTGCGCGACGGCGCGGGCCTCGCCTCCGGCGGAACCGACTACGAGCAGACCATGGTGCTGGCCGTGTTCCGCTCGCCCGCTCTCGGCGAGCGGCTGAAGCGCTTTCCGCCGGCCTATATCTACCGGGTGGTGCACCCGGATCTGAAAGGCTACTGGCGCTTCTTCGGCCGGATCGACGAGCATGAGGGCTGGTTCTTCCACGCGCCCGTGGGTCGGGCGGAGAGGAGCGAGGCGGGGGTGCGCGCGCTGCTCCGCGAGGCCGCGGGGTTCGCGTTCGATTGCAGCTTCGAGCATATCGGCTACTGGGATCTGCGCGTCTCCATTGCCGAGGCGTTTCGCGCGGGCCGCGTGTTCATCGCCGGCGACGCGGCGCACAGCCACCCGCCCTATGGCGGGTACGGTCTCAACACCGGGTTCGAGGACGCGGCCAATCTGGGGTGGAAGCTGGCCGCGGTGCTGCAGGGATGGGGCGGAGAGGCCCTGCTCCAGTCCTACAGCGAGGAGCGGCAGGAGGTGGCCGCATCGACCGCGGCGGAATTCATCGACAGCCGGATTTCAGCGGACCGCGAGCTGTTCGAGCGGATCCACCCCGAACGCGACGCGGAGGAGTTCGCGCGCGGCTGGACGGCCTATGCCGAGGCCGGGAACAGGCATTTGAACAGCTATGCGCCACATTACGTGGGTTCGACCGCGATCGCAGGCCCGCCCGGCGGGGTCACCGGCGCCGCATCCGCGCGCAGCGAGCGGGCCCGGCCAGGCCACTATTTGCCGCCGTGGCGGCTCGCCTCCGGGCGCAACGTGTTCGAGGAGCTGGGGCGCGGCTTCACCCTGGTCGCGCTGGGCGGCGACGACGGAGGGATCGCCCGATTGGAGCGCGCCTGCGCGCGGCGCTCGATCCCGCTCAAGGTCGTCCGCGAGCCGGCGTCCGAGAGCCGCGGCGCCGGTCTCGTCCTGGTCCGCCCCGACAGCTACGTCGCCTGGGCTGGCGACGCGCCCCCGGAAAACGCGGACGCGCTGATGGCGCGGGTGACGGGCGCCGCTACCCGCCCATCAGGCCCGGCAGGTAGAGCGTCAGCCCCGGTATGAACACGATCAGCGCCAGGCGGACGATGTCGGCGACGAAGAACGGGCTGATGCCGGCGAAAATGCCCCATAGCGACATCTCCGGCATGATGGTCTTGAGCACGAACACATTCATGCCGATGGGCGGCGTGATCAGGCTGATCTCGGTGACCATGATGACCACGATGCCGAACCAGATCAGGTCGAAGCCGAGGCTCTGGACCACAGGGAAGAAGATCGGCACCGTCAGCAGGATCATGCCGATGCCCTCGAACACGCAGCCGAGCGCGATATAGATCAGGCAGATCACCAGCACGACGGTGATCGGCGCGATCTCGAGCGAATTCACCCAGTCGACGATCTGGTTGGGCATGCCCGAGATGTTCATGAAGTTGGACAGGATGATTGCGCCGAAGGCGACGCTGAACACCATGGCGGTGGTCTGGCCGGCCTCGATGAGGGCGCCGCAGAACCCGCGCCAGCCCATCTTCCGGCGCGAGACGGCGAAGACGACCGCGCCGACCGCGCCGATCCCGCCCGCCTCGGTGGGGGTGAACACGCCGAGATAGATGCCGCCGAGCACCAGCAGGAACAGGGCGATCATGCCCCAGACGCCCTTCAGCGCGATGAACCGGTCCTTCCACGGCGTCCACGGCCCGCGCGGGCCGAGCGAGGGGCGGAAGGTGATCAGCACCTTGATCACGAAGATATAGAGGGCGACGGTGATGATCCCCGGCACGATGCCGGCGATGAACAGCTTGCCGACATCCTCCTCGACGATGATTCCGTAGATCACCAGGGCGATCGAGGGCGGGATCAGGATGCCCATCGTGCCGCCGGCGGCGATGGTGCCGGCGGCGAGGTTCTCGTTGTAGCGGTAGCGCCGCATCGACGGCATGGCGACCTTGGCCATGGTGGCCGCCGTCGCGACCGAGCTCCCGGAGACCGCGCTGAAGCCGCCGCAGGCGGCGACGGTCGCCATCGCGAGCCCGCCCTTGTAGTGGCCGAGCCAGGCGTTGGACGCGTCGTACAGGTCTTCCGACAGCGCCGCGCGGTAGACGAACGCCCCCATCAGCACGAAGAGCGGCAGCACCGAGAAGGAGTAGCTCATCGCGAAGTCGAGGATGAGCTGGCCCACCGTCTCCAGCGCCGGCTCCCAGCCGCGCACCAGCCCGAAGCCGACGAAGCCCACCGCCACCATGGCGAAGCCGAGCGGGAAGCCCAGGAACACCATGAGCAGCAGGATGGCGAAGCCGATCAGCGATTCGGTCATGCGTCCGGCCCCGTCACGGGTTCCGGGCCAGCATCGTCCTCACGTCGCGCAGCAGCATGAGGACGAGAACCACGCAGGTCACGACGCTGAGCACGCTGATCGCGTAAGCCGCGGGCGCGACCGGCCATTCGAGGTAGCCCGACTCGATCTGCGCCTCGGCGAGACCGTCGCCCTGGCTCCACATGCGCTCGGCGATGAACGCGACCACCGCGAGCGATCCCGCATCGACGACCAGCCGGCGAAATTCGCCGAGACCGCCGCGGAACCAGCGGTCCAGGATGCTGACCACGATATGCGTCCGGCGCCGGGTGATGATCGGCAGGCCGGCGAAGATCGAGAGCGGCATCAGGAACTCGATCAGCTCGAAGCCGCCGGGGATGGGGGCGCTGAAGATGTACCGGCCGGCGACGTCGACGAAGGTGATCGCCATCATCAGGAAGACCGTCGTCGCGACGATCCCCATGAGGACGGCCTCGAACCAGCCGTCGGGCCAGACGTCGTCCGCCTCCGGCCCGCCGGCTCCCTCCGACATCGGCGGCAGACCTAGTTCTGGCTGGCCTTGTAGATCCGCTTCGACTCGGCGCGGTAGAAGTCGAGCGCCGCTCTTCCGTCCACGCCCGCCTTGTTGGCCGTGGCGATCCACCCCTCGTCCTGGTAGGCCCAGAGCTTCATGAGATCCGCGGTGAACCCGGCGCTGGCGTTGTGGATGCCGATCCCCTTCTGGCGGTAGATCGCCTCGGCCTCGATGTCCACGTTGCCCCAGTTGTTGGAGTCCATCGAGATCTTCTCGCCCGACGCCGCGGTCACCACCGCCTTGTCTTCCTTCGACAGCTTGTTCCAGACCTTCTGGTTCATGTAGAGCGAGAAGACCGCGCCATACACCTTGCCCGGCACCTTGGTGAGGTGCTTGACGTAAGGCGTCATCTTCAGCTTCCAGACGTCGCCGATCGGGAAGACCAGCCCGTCGACGATCCCCTTGGACACCACGTCGAACGCCTTGACGCCCGGCGTGGGTACGACCGCCGCCCCGGTCCTGCCGACCGCCTTGGCGACGTCGCCCGGCGGCGAGCGCAGCTTCATCCGCTTCATGTCCGCCACCGACAGGATGGGGTCCTTGAGGCTGAACAGCTCCCCGCCGCCGTGCATGATGTAGCCGAGGAACTTGACGCCCTTGTACTGGTTCTTCGCCTCGAAATACTTCTTGTGAGTGCGCCAGAGCGCCGTCGCGGTCGAGGCCGCGTCGGTGATGCTGAAGGGAAGCGTGCCCACCTGGTCGAGCGACAGCCGCTTGCGCTCGAAATTGTTGTACATCACGGTCGCATCCGCGATGCCGGAGGTGATCATCTTCCACTGGCGCGGCGCCGGCGCCAGCGTCTTCGCCGGGTAGCTCACCGCGATCCGGCCGCCGCTGCCCTCGGTGACCCGCTTCGCCCAATTGTCGATGATCCCGACCTTGAGCGGGTGCTTGGGCGGCACGAAGTAGTTGAACAGGATCTTGGTCTCGGCCTGGGCGGGTATGGCGCCGAGCAACAGGCTCGCGGCGCCGAGCGGCAAGGCGATCTTGGCAAGGTTTCTCATGGTTCCTCCCTGTCCAGCGCCGCGCGCGGCGACCGGCTTTATCGATCGGCAGACATGCTATCGGCGCGATTCGGGCGGTTCAACCTGCGGCCCCGTCCCGGTCGAACCCCATCGCCTCGACATAGGCGGCCCGCACCTCGGCTGGCTGGCCCGCCTGGAAGACGAAGTCGAGCGTGGACCGCGTGCGCACATGCGCCGCATCCGCGAGGTCCTCCCGCATCCACCCGTCGACGAAGAAGTGGCGGTCGAAGATGGGCAGCGCGATGCAGTCGTTGACGGCCGCGTCGCGGACCACCGCCTTCGGGTCCTCGCCTCGCTCTATGCGCTCCAAATCGGCGAGGAAGCGCCGCCGCATCATGATGACGCCACGGTCCGAGCGTCCGAGCCGCTCCTTCGAGCGGTCGGCGAGAGTCCCCTGGCCCACCCAGGCGACGAAGTCCTGGTTCATCACGTGGCTGGTGATCCAGCGACCGTCCGCATCCTTGATCGGTCCGCGCCAGCAGGGGATCTCGTTCTGCACGAAGGGCCGCCGGTCCTTCGGCACCGGGTTGAAGAACCAGCCGACGCTCAGCGTGTTGTCGTCGTCGATCGGCACCCGCCACTCGAAATGGTCGCCGGTGAACAGCGCGTTCGGCCACAGGCAGTTGCGCCCGACCGTCCACAGCGGGTGGTTCTCGTCGGTGTTCTCGCGGATGCGCTTGTAGGTGATGCCGTAATCGAACTCCTCGAAATCGATCCTGAGGTGCTTGGGCGCGTATGGCCCGGCGGCGCCGCTCGCGCGCACCCGCCAGTTCTCGTGCTGCCACTCGAAATGGACCGGGTCGATGGAGTTCTCCTGGCACTGGAGCCAGTTGCAGGGGATTTCCGAGATCACCACCTGGCGGAACCCGTTGGCCCAGGCGAAGGGCTCCCAGGTCGGCACCAGCGGGGCAGGCTCGGGTCCGAGATAGGCCCACAGCATCCCCGCCTTCTCCGCGACGGGGTAGGATTTTATGCGGATCTTGTCCTTGAATCGGGAGTCCGGGTCGGCGATGTCCTCGAAGGGCTGCTCGATACAGGCGCCCCGGGCGTCGTAGAGCCAGCCGTGGTAGCTGCATCTCAGCCCGTTCGCCTCGACATAGCCGTGTGTCAGGTCGGCGCGGCGGTGGCAGCAATGCCGGTCCAAGAGGCCGTAGCCGCCCGACAGGTCGCGGTAGAGCACCAGGTCCTCGCCCATCAGCCGGACCGCCATGGTGGGCCGGCGCGCCATCTCCGCGGCGCCCGCGATGGGATGCCAGTAGCGGCGCATCAGCCGGCCCATCGGCGTGTCCGCGCCGACCTGTGCGAGCTTGCGGTTGGTCTCGTGGTCGAGCATGTCCCTACCGTCGCGATGTCCCGGTCGCAGTATAGCCGCATTGACAGGGGGCCGCGTCAGGATCGACCATCCCCGCCGATCGGGAGGGTTCGCCAATGGCGAAATTCGTCATCCAGTCGCACGGGCGGCTGCAGGAATGGATCGCCGAGGAGCACGGCTACTTTGCCGAGGAGGGGCTCGACTACGTGCTCTCCCTCGGCAAGCCGGCGAAACGGTCGGCAGGCGTCGCCGGCAGCGAGGACGCGCCTGGCGAGATCAGGCACGGCGCCTTCGAGTCCTACGCCGAGGGCCGGTCCTGCAACGTCTCGGCGGCCTGCCACTGGACGGTCAATATGGCGGCGTCCGCCGGGCACGGCCGGATGTGGGGCGATGCCTATTCGGTGACGCCCTCGGCGATCTTCGTGCCGCCCGATTCGCCGATCGGACGTCCGGAAGACCTCGCCGGCGTACCCGTCGAGGTGGGCTACCACTCCGGCAGCCACTACTCGACCCTCCAGGCGCTGCTGCGCTTCCTCGACCGCGACCGGATAAACCTCAATTTCGGCGGCGTGCTGTGGGACCGCCTCGCGCTTCTGGTCGATGGAAAGGCGGCTGCCGGCAACGCCTTCGGCGCGCCCTACTACGTGCTCGAACAGCTCGGCTTCCGCAAGATCGTCGACACCACCTTCATGATCGGCTCGCTGGTCACGGACGGCGCCGACATCGAGGACGTGAAGAAATATTTCCGCGCGCTACGCCGCGCCCAGCGCGACCTCGACCTGGAGCCCGAGCGCTACACCCACTACTTCCTGCGCGAGCTGCCCAAGCGCTACCACGCGATGGTCGACATGCGCCGCATGGGGCCGGGCGAGCGCCTGGTCTTCGAGCCCTATACGCGCGAGGTGTTCGAGCGCACCCACCGGTGGATGCAGGCGCTCGAGCTGTTCGACGAGCAGAGCCGGGGAAGCGGCGGCTACCGCGAGTCGGTGCTGACCGGCATGGCGGCCCATTAGGGCGTTTCCGCCCCGCCCTTCGTTACGCCCCGGATCGAGTCCGGGGCTACTCGGGATGAGGGTCTTTTCCTCATCCCGAGCAGGCGCGAAGCGCCGTATCGAGGGGCGCTACTTCCAGCGTATCCGGCTGACATCCGCGCCGAACGGGTTGATGATCCCCTTGTCGATCTCGAGGTTCTTCGCGTGCACGAACACCGAGGGCAGGCCGGCGATCGGCACGATATAGGCCTGCTCGTTGATCCGGTTGAAGATCTTGCGGTAGAGCGCCTCGCGCGCGGCGATGTCGAACGACGCCCCGGCCTGCTTCATCCACCCGGCGATCTGCTTGTCGCCGTAATAGTTGCGCGCCTTGCTGCCGAAATAGAAGCTGACCAGAGCGTCGGTGTCGGGCACCCCGCCGGAGCTGAACTGGTGCACCAGCGTCTGGATCTTGCCGGTTCGCTGCAGCTTGCGATAGGCGCCGAAGGTGACGCTCTTGATCGATGCCTTGACGCCGACCGCCCGGAGATAGCCGACGACGGCCTCGGCCACCTTGCGGGCTTCCGGCAGGGTGGTGATCTGCAATTTCAGGTCCGCCTTGCCGGCTTCCGCCAGCAATGCCTTGGCCTTCTTGGGGTCGTAGGTCGGCGGCTTCACGTCGAATACGCAGCCGATCTGGATCGGCTTGCAGATCGAATCCATCTTCTCCACCGCATCGCCGCCCGCGAAGATGTTGCGCCGGATCGAGTCCCGGTCGATGGCGTGGATCAGAGCCCGGCGGACCCGGGCGTCCTTGAGGTCGTCGCTACCGGTGCGCCCGATCGCATCGAAGGCGATGTAGCGGTAGAGGATGCCGTTGCTGACGGCGACCGCGAGATCGGGGTTCTGCGCCAGATTCTCGGCCTGGTCCTTCGGCACATTGTGGATCATGTCGAGCCCGCCGGTGATCAGCAGCGCGACCTGGTTCTGCACGTCGGGAATCGGCAGGATGTGGATGGTCTCGATCGACCCCGCCGGCCGGGACGGTGAGCCGTGCCGGTAATCCGGGTTGCGCACCATGCGGACGCCGGTATTGGGGTCGTAGGCGACCACCTTGTAGGGGCCGGTCCCGACCGGCTTCTTGCCGAACGCGGCCTTGTTCTCGAGCGCCCCGTGCACGTCCGACGGGAAGATCGGGATGCTCACCGCAAAGCGGGCGAGCGCCACCGCGCGCGGTCCCTTGGTGGTGACCCGGACGGTGTGCGAGCCGGCTTTCTCGGCCTTCTTGATCCACAGGAAGCGCGACTTGATGCGGAACTTGACCTTGGGGTCGGCGAGAAAGTTGAGCGTGTAGACCACGTCGTCGGCATCGAGCGGCGAGCCGTCATGGAATTTTATGTCGTCGCGGAGGGTGAACTCGTAGGTCGTCGGGTTGACCGTCTTCCAGGACTTGGCGAGCAGCGGCTCGAACTTCTTGGTCCGCTCGTCGTAGGAGATCAGCGTGTCGAACACCGCGCGCGCCGTGAAGGCGGTCTCCCCCTTGGGGCCGTATACCAGGTCGACGCCGGGGATCGGGTCGTAGAACCCGACCCGGAGCGTATTCTTGGCCTTCTGGCCCAGCGCCGGCGCGGCGGCGACGAGCACGGCTGCGGCGATGGCGATCGCGCGTGGCTTCAACATCCTGTTTCCCCTGTCCGGTCAGGTTCCGAGCGAAAACTATAGGCGCGCGGCACGCCCTCGGATAGCGGCGCGGTAGCCGCTGCTGCTAATTTCCGCCCATGGCGGACGTGTTCAGGGTTTCCGAGGATGTGCGGGCCGCGCTCGACGCGGGCCGGCCGGTGGTGGCGCTGGAGACCACCGCCATCGCGCATGGCTTTCCGCATCCGAGGTCGCTGGAGGTGGCCGCCGGGCTCGACCGCGCGGTGCGCGAGGGCGGCGCGCTGCCGGCCTTCATCGGCGTCGTCGCGGGCACGCTGACCGTCGGGCTTGCGCAGCGCGAGGTCGAGCGTCTGGCGTCGCAGCCGGACGCGATGAAGGTGAGTCGGCGCGATCTCGCCTTCGCCGCTTCGACCGGGCAAGACGGGGCGACCACGGTGGCGGCGACGATGATCGCCGCCGCGCGCGCCGGCATCGCCGTGTTCGCCACCGGCGGCATCGGCGGGGTCCACCGCGGGGTGGAGCAGACGCTCGACGTGTCGGCCGATCTGGAGGAGCTCGGCCGAACCCCGGTCGCGGTGGTCTGCGCCGGCGCCAAGTCGATCCTGGATTTGCCGCGGACCATGGAGTACCTGGAGACCAGGGGCGTGCCGGTCGTCGGCTACCGCACCGGCGTCCTGCCCGCCTTCTACGTGCGCGAGAGCGGCATCGCGGTGCCGCACAGGGTCGACGACGCGGCGGCGGCGGCGCGTCTCGTCGCGGCCCAGCGCGCGCTCGGGCTCGGCGCCGGGATCGTCTTCGCCAACCCGCTGCCGGAAGCGGCGGCGCTGGACCCGGAGCGAATCGAGGCGGCGATCGCCGATGCGCTCGGCGATGCCGGCCGCGCCGGGATCGGCGGCAAGGAGCTCACCCCCTTCCTGCTCGACCGGATCGCCGAGATCACCGGCGGAGAGAGCCTCGCCGCCAACGCCGCGCTGCTCGAAGGCAACGCGGCTGTCGCGGCCGGGATCGCGGTGGCGCTCGCCGCGTGCCGCAGATAGGAGGAGCATGACGATCTTCGAGCGCGCGACCCGCGAGCACGACCTCGCGCTTCCCATCGAGCCGGTGGCCGCGCTGCTCGCGCGCTACCGCGACCGGCACCCCGGCAAGACCGCCATCGTCGATCTCGACCGGGACAGAAGGATCGACTTCGCCACGCTGCACGCGGCGGCGAACCGGGTCGCCAATTTCCTCGGCACTCGCGGCGTCGGGCACGGCGACCGGGTCGCGCTGCTGTCGGAGGAGAGCCTGGAGAAGCTGGTCCTCTGGCTCGGCATCTGGCGTCTCGGCGCGGTGGTGTGCCCACTCAATGTCGAGATGAACGCGGCCCATGTCGGCGAGATCCTCGCCAATATCGGGCCCCGCTTCACCTTCGTTCACCAGGACCTCGACGCGGCGGCGATGGGTGCCGGAAGCCCGGCGGCGCGCGAGATCTTCGGGGACTGGGACGGCGCCGGCTTCTTCGCCCGGCTGCGGGAGGTGCCGGCGAGCCCCGAAGTGGAGACCGCCAACGGCATTTCCGACATCGCCGCGATCTTCTGCACCTCGGGCACCACGTCGAAGCCCAAATGCGTCGTCTTCGACCACACCGCGTATTGGCTGAGCGGATTGTCCACCCTCGACATGCTGGGGCTGACAGCGGACGATCGCACGCTCGAATACCGCTCCTTCGGGTGGAACTCGGCCCAGATCCTCAGCCTGATGCCCTTCCTCCAGACCGGTCTCACCCTACACATCGCCCGGCGCTTCTCGCACGGGCGGTTCTTCGGCTGGATCCGGGATTGCGGCATCACCTTCGCCGCCGGCGTGCCGACGGTGGTGAACATGTTGCTCAACGAGCCCGCCGGGATCGCCGCCGACGACGTGCCGACGCTGCGCCTGATGACCTGCTCGACGGCGCCGCTCAGCCCCGACCAGTGGCGCAGCTTCGAGGAGATGTACGGCGTCACCCTGCTCCAGCTCTACGGCATGTCCGAGGCGGGATGGATCTGCGGCAACCGGCACGACCGGCGGCGCATGGGCACCGTCGGCCCGCCCGCCAGGCACCAGGAATTCGTCATCGTCGACGCGGACGGCAAGCCCTGCCCGCCGGGCGTCGAGGGCGAGGTCACCGTCGGCGGGCCGCAGACCAGCCGCGCCACGATCTCGCCCGACGGGGTGTGGGAGGACCACAGCCTGGCGCGGCTCAGGACCGGCGATCTCGCGACCATGGACGAGGACGGGTTCGTGCGGGTCACCGGCCGGACCAAGGACTTGATCATCCGGGGCGGGGTCAATATCGCCCCGCTGGAGATCGACCACATCCTGATGCGCCACGACGACATAATCGAAGCCGCCGCCGTCGGCGTGCCCGACCCGATCTACGGCGAGGAGGTGGTGTGCTACGTGGTGGCGAGACCCGGGCGCGCGCTCGGCGAGGCCGAAATCGACGCGCATTGCGCGGCGAGCCTGCCCGCGTTCAAGTGCCCCAAGGCGGTGGTGTTCGCCGATTCGCTCCCCAAATCCGACCGCGGCAAGATCAGGCGAGACGCGTTGCGCGAGATGTGGATCGAGGCCAGGGGCGAAGACGGCGCGTAGGCCGATCCCCCCTTGCAGCGGCGACGCGGGCGGTCGAGCGTCCCGGATCGGAGCGCCTCACTTCGAGCCAATGGGTCCTTGGAACTCCCAGGTGTGGCCCTGGGGATCGGTGACGAAGAGCTGGGGCTCGCCGAGCAGGTTCGAGATCTCCTCGAAATGGACGCCGAGCGCGCGCATGCGGCCGCGAAACGCATCGACGTCGCCGATGCGCCAGGCGGTGTGGCGCCCGGCGGGCTCGATATTGGCGTCCTCCGCCGGCTTTAGCGCGACGTCGTTGGCGATGAGGTGGAACTGGACGTTGTCGTTCTCGTCGCCGAGCCAGGCGCCGGGGCCGAGATCGTCCAGCGCCTTGGGGCGCGGCAGCAGCTTGAGATCCAGCACCTTGGTGTAGAAGTCGATGCACGCGTCCAGCTTCTCGGTGGCAACCGGGATGCCTTCGTGGATCGAGCCCTGCCAGTTGAGACGCGGGGCGTCGGTTTGGGTCTCGCTCATGGATTCGCCTCCTTGGTCGGTCTTGCGATGCTAGTGTGCCCGTTCCGAAGTTCGTTGCCTTTCGATGCCCCGTCTCTCCACCCGTCACGCCCGGACTTGTTCCGGGCATCCATGGTCGGGGCAAAATCCGGACGTTGCCGGAGGTGGCGAGGCGGCGGCAGCATGGATGGCCGGAACAAGTCCGGCCATGACGCAGCGGGGACGGGATTTGAAGAGACAGGAATTTCTGAAACACGACACTAATGCATCCTTGCCTGGAATCGGGCGGGGTCGACGTCGAGCAGCAGGTTGGGGGCGCCGTAGTCCCGAATGATGCGCTCGGGATCGGCGGGCGGCGCGTCCGCGCCGTGTTCGAGAAACGCACCCAGATAGCGCGAATGCGCCACCAGCCGGCGCCCGAATTCGAGCTGCTCGGTTTCGAACCGCGCGAGCGCGGCACCTGTATCCCCCAAAGCCTCCAGCGTATCCGCGAGGCATTGTGCATCCAGCGCGGCCTTCGAGACCCCGCCGATGGAATGCGGCCGGGCGACGAAAGCGGCATCGCCCATCACCGCGACCCGGCCATGCACCATTCGTGCTGATTCCATGTCCGTTATCGCCTGCAGCAGCGGTTGCGGCACGCGCTCGACGATGTCCGCGGCCACGGTTGGCAGCCGCTCCCGGGCGTCGGCCTTCATCGCGGCGACCAGCGCCGGCCGTATGAGCGGCGGCGGAATCGAGATACCGTGGTTCGTGCCGTCCTCGTCGGTGAACAGGTCGTCGAGCGCTTCGGCGCCCGCCGGGCGGTACCAGATGAAGTAGATGCGCCGGCGACCCGGCCGCATGTCCTCCCCCGGACCCGGCACCGCCATGGTCAGGAGCAGCTCGCCCGGCGGGAAGCAGAAGACGATCCGGCCGCCGATGCCGGCGACGGTCTCCCGCGGCACGTCCTGCTCCTCGACGATGCCGCGCCAGGCGACGTAGCTGGCGTAGCGCGGTTCGGTCTCCGGCATCAGCTGCCGCCGCACGGTGGAGAACACGCCGTCGGCGGCGACCAGCAGGTCCGCGGCGACGCGGGTCCCGTCCTCGAAGAGCGCGGTAACCGACCCTGTATCCTGTTCGACGCGCCGCAGCGTCATCCCCTGGCGGTAGATCCCCGCCGGCACCGCATCGCGCAGCGGCCGGTACACCCGGGCCCAGCTGCTGCCCACCGTCGGGCGGTGGAGATCGAAGGCGATCGAGCCGTCGCGCTTCATCCAGACCTGGCTGAGATGCGCGACCCCGGCCGACGGCTCGAACCGCGCGCCGATGCGGTCCATGATCTCGAGCAGCTGGGCGGAAAGGCCGAGACCCGCCCCGCGCCCGGTGAGGTCGCCCACGGTCCGTTCGAACACCGTCGCTTCCCAGCCCGCCTGACGCAGCAGGCTGGCGGCGAGCAGCCCGCCGACCGAGCCGCCGATCACCAGCGCATGCGGTTTGTCCGAGATGGCGCGCCCGCCTTTCGCATGTCCCGCCCAAGTTAACCACACTCCGCGGTCGGGATGCATGGGCACGCCGAAGCCCGGGTGCTACGCTTCCGCTTGGCTGCAAGAACCAAGCCCGCGGATGGGAGGATTGAAATGGTTTCGACTCGGCGAATGCACGCGTGCCTCGTCCTCGGCGCGGCGGCGATTCCGCTTGTCGCCGGCGCGGCTCATGCGAAGACGATCAAGCTCACCGTGGTCGGCGCGCCGCCGCCGATCGTCACCCCGGTCCAGGTCACCAAGGAATACTTCGTCCCCGAAATCGACAAGCGGATCGCCGCCTCGGGCAAGGACTTCAGGATCGAGTGGACCCAGGCCTATTCCTTCACGCTCGCGAAGTTTCACGAAGTGCTGGAGGCGGTCGAGGACGGCATCGCCGACGTGGGCGTGCAGATCCACGTCTTCGAGGAATCCAAGCTGCCGCTGGAGAACGTCTCCACCTACGTCCCGTTCGGCACCGCCGACGTCCATGCCCTGACCCGGATCATGCGCGACGTCCACAAACAGGTGCCGGAGATGGGCAAGGTGTGGCACGGCTACAACCAGGTCTATCTCGGCACCGGGGTCAACGACACGATCCACCTGATGACCAAGTATCCGGTGAAGCGCTACGAGGACCTGAAGGGGCGCAAGCTCGGCGCCAGCGGCACGATGGGCAACTACCTGCTCAATACCGGCGCGGTGGTGGTGAGCTCGAGCATGGCTCAGGCCTATCTGCACATCAAGAACGGCGTCTATTCCGGCTACCCGGTCTCCTGGGGGCTGGGCTTCCCCTACAAGATCTACCAATCGGCGCCCTACCTCACCAAGGTCAATTTCGGCGCGATCGCCGCCACCGGGCTCAGCGTCAACACCGATTCCTGGAAGAAGCTGCCCGGCTGGGTGCAGACGATCTTCCGAGAGGTGGCGGTTGGCTGGCAGGACCGCCACGCGGCGGTCAGCCTGGGCAAATCGAAAAAATTCGAATCCATCATGGCCAAGGCCGGAGCCAAGATCTCCGACTTCCCGGCGGAGGAGCGGGAACGCTGGGCGCGGGCCCTGCCCAACGTCGCCAAGCAGTGGGCGGAGAGGCTGGAGAAGAAGGGCCAGCCGGGGCAGCGCGTGCTCGCGGCCTACATGCAGGGCCTGCGCGACGCCAAGGCCGAGATCGTCCGCGACTGGGACAGGGAATAGCCTCGTTTCGCGGACCCGCCCCGGGCGCCCGCACCGCGCGGCCGTGCCCGGGGAAGCTCGCCTGAGCGCATAGCCGATGGCCGACAGGTCCGCCCCCGGCGCGGTGCGGCGCTGCGACCCCATGGTCGCGGTCGATTGGGCGATCTCCGGGCTGAACGCGATCGGCACGCTCTGGATCTTCGCGATCATGGTGGCGATCAACGCCGACGTGTTCGCGCGGTTCCTGTTCAGCGCGCCGATCAGCGGCGTGCCGCTGCTGATCGAGCTGTCGATCGTCGCCATCGTCTTCGTCCAGCTCGCCGCCGCGCTCCGGGGCGGGCGGATGACGCGTTCCGACGTCCTGATCGGCCGCCTGCTCAGCTCCCGGGCGATGCTCGGCCATACCCTGCAGGCGATTTACCACCTCGCCGGCGCCGTCCTGATGGCGGGGATCGTCCTCTATGTCCTGCCGATCTTCGAGCGGGCCTGGGAGCGCAACACCTATGCCGGGCTGGAGGGCGACGTGACGATCGCGATCTGGCCCTTCAAGCTCTTTCTGGTCCTCGGCGCGGGGTTCTGCGCGGTCCAGTTCCTGCGCGAGCTGCGGGTCGATCTCCGGTTCATCGCGCGCCAGCGGCGGGAGGGCGACCGGGAGCTGGGCGGTCCGCTCGCGGGCATCGCCGCCGCCATCGCCGTCGCGCTGGTCTTCCTCGCCCTCGGCACCGCGTTCGACTTCAGCCGGGCGCAGATCGCTGTGATTTCGGTGCTCTTCGTCCTGTTCCTGGTCTATGTCGGCGTCCATGTCGGGGTCGCGCTCTCGCTGCTCTCCTTCGTCTGCGTCTGGATCATGCGCGACAATTTCGAGATCGCCGGGAGACTGATGGCGCTGGCGGCATCCGAAGGGTTGCAGCGCTACGAGTTCGGCGTCATCCCGCTGTTCGTGCTGATGGGGCTGTTCGTCAGCGTCTCCGACATCGGCAAGGACACCTACGATGTCGCCAACCACCTGTTCCGACGGTTCAAGGCGGGGCTCGGGACCGCGACGGTGGGGGCGAACGCGGTCTTCGCCGCGGTGACCGGGACCTCGATCGCCTCCGCGTCGGTCTTCACCAAGGTCGCGGTGCCGGAGATGCTGCGGCTCGGCTACCGGCCGCGCTTCGCCGTCGGCGTGGTGGCGGGCTCGTCGGTGCTCGGCATGCTGATCCCGCCGAGCCTGCTGCTGATCCTCTTCGGGATCCTCGCCGAGACGTCGATCGGCGATTTGTTCATCGCGGGTGTCGTCCCCGGTCTGCTGCTGTCGGCGGCCTATTGCGCGCTGATCTGGTTCATGGCGCACCGCTTTCCCGACCGCGTCGCCTCGCGCGAGACGCTGGAGCGCGAGACCCGCTCGGAGATGTCCGCTCGCGAGCTCGCGACCAAGATCGCGCCCATCGTGCTCTTGATCTTGATCGTGCTCGGCGGGATCTATGGCGGGGTGTTCACGGCGACCGAGGCGGGCGCGGTCGGCGCGCTGGGCGCGCTGATCCTGACGCTGGTCAAGCGAAAGCTGACCTGGAAGACCTTCTGGGAAGCGCTGTCGGAGACCGGGCACGTGACCGCGGCGATCTGCTTCCTGCTGATCGCGGCCCAGCTCTACTCCCGGACGATCGCCATGTCCGGCGTCCCCAACCTGATGGAGCAGTACATCCTCGCGTCGGGGCTCGGCTATGCCGGCCTGCTCGCGGTCTACATCGTCGTGCTGATTCTCCTCGGGACCATTCTGGATGCCGGTTCGATCATGCTGATCACCGTGCCGCTCGCGGTGCCGGCGCTCGCCTCGTTCGACATCGACCTCGTCTGGTTCGGGATCGTGACCATCATCGCGGTCGAGATCGGGCTGTTGACGCCGCCGCTCGGCCTGGCCTGCTTCGTGATCCACAACAACCTGCAGGACCGGCGCATCAAGGTGGAGGACATCTTCTGGGGTGCCGCGCCGTTCGCGCTGACCATGCTGGTCGTCCTGATCCTGGTCACCGTGTTTCCCTGGATCGCGCTCGCGCTCGTCTAGGCCATGCCGGAAATCGTGTGCTGCTTCGGCCGGGGCGGGGTCTCCTCGGTGCCGGCGGCGTAGACCCGCCGGACGGCGGGGCGCGCCATCAGGCGGTCGTACCACTCGTTGACGCGGGAAAACCGGTCTCGGTCGAGCATCGCGGGACGCAGCTCGATCACCCGGTGGACGATGGCGAGCATGCCGATGTCGGCAAGCGAGTATGTCTCTCCGGCGAGCCACGGCCCGTCGGTAAGATCGTCCTCGGCCCGTCCGATGACGAAACCAAGACGCTCGAAAGCGTGCTCTATCTCGTTCCGGTCGAAACCGCCGCCCACGATCCGGCGCATACGCTCCCGTCTTTCGGGCGCGGGCATGCGAAGGAGCAAACGCTCGATCTCGGCGGGCTCCAGATCGGTCATCTTCTGCTTCAGCACCCCGTCATAGGTCGCGTTCTGCAACGCCGGATGAACCATGTCGGCGGCCCAGGTCCAGAGCCTCATGCGGCTCCGCGCCCCGGGGTCGGACGGGCGCAGCGGCGGATCGGGAAATACGTCCTCGAGGTACTCGGCGATCGCCGCCGAGTTGACGATGGGGCGCCCGTCGTGGACCAGCGTCGGCACCACACCCCAGGGGTTGAGCTTCAGATAGTCGGCGCTCAGATGCGCGTGGTGCTGGAGCTCGATATAGCGGCTGACATAGGGCAACCCCTTCTCGACCAGCGCGAGTCGCACCTGCTTGGAGCAGGTCGACAGGCCGGAATGATGGAGCTCGAGCATCTCTCCTCCCTCAGTCGCCGCGTTCGTCCGCGCCCAGCAGGCTGCGGGGCGTCTCGCCGTCCAGCCAGCGGCGCACGTTGCGCGCGCCGAGCCGCACCGCCTCGGCCTGCGCGCCCGCCACGCTGGCCGAATTGTGCGGCGCGGCGATGACATTGGGAAGGTCGAGGAAGGGGTGGTCGATGCGGAACTCCCCGTGCCGCACCGGCTCGACCCACCACGACTCCAGGCAGGCGAAGAACCGCGGGTTGGCCACGAGGTGGCGATAGAGCGCGCCCTGGTCGACGATCTCGCCGCGCGCGACATTGACCAGGATCGCGTCGTCCTTCATCCAGCCGAGCTCGCGCGCGCCGATCAGCCCCGCCGTCGCATCTGTCAGCGACAGCGACACCAGGACGACATCGGCGGCGCGGAGCACGTCTTCCAGCGCCGCCAGGGTGCCGATGAACGCCACCGTCTCGCCGGTCTCGCCGCTGCGGTTGATGGCGAGGATCCCGGCGCCCAGCGCCCGGAACAGCCGCGCCGCCTGCCGCCCGACGCCGCCGAAGCCGATTATCGCGCAGACCGCCCCGTCCAGCGTCCGGTTGGCGACGAACTGGTTGAACCGCCCGTCGCGCATCTCCCGGTGCTCGACCGGGAGGCGCTTGGCGGCGGCCAGCGTCATCGCCAGCGCGAACTCCGCCATCGGGCCCGCGAACGCGCCCGCATTTGAGGCGATCGGCAAGTCGCGCGGGAAGAGATGCAGCGGCACGTGGTCGACCCCCGCGGTCAGGAGCTGGACGAAACCGAGCGAGGCCATCGCGGCGACGTCGTCCGCCGCGATCTCGATCCGGGGGTTTTGGGCGATCAGCACGCGCGCCCGCGCCCGCGCGGCTTCCCAGTCTCCCGGCGCGAGATCGGTCCGGAAGAGCAGCTCGGAGCGCGCACCGAGCTCGTGGCGGTAGACGCTGCGCGCCTCGGCGGCAGGGTCGTGGGCGACAAGGACGCAGGACGGGGCCGCGGTCATTTGGGACACTCCATCGGTGGGCGAGGATCCGGTGCGGCGCCCCCGCTACCGGTAGGAAGGCTCTTCCGGGTCCGGGTTGTCGGGATGGGTCGAGTCCCGGCCCATGTAGACGCCGCGTTCCCAGCTGCGCTTGAGGGGATCGGCAACGCCCACCTCCATGCGTCCGATGCCGGCGATCTCGATCTCCGCGCGGTCGCCGTCCTGCAGCGGCCCCAGCCCCTCGTGATTTGTGCCGCAGCCGATGACGTCGCCCGAGTTGAGGGTCATGATGGCGCTCGCCCACTCGACGAGCTCGGGCACCGGGTGCTCCATGTCGCCGGTGTTGTAGTCGTGGCGCAGCTCACCCGAGACCCGGAACCGGACGTCGAGGTCGTTGGGGTCGGCGATCTCGTCCGCCGTGACGATGCACGGGCCGAGCGGTGCGAAGGTGTCGAAGGACTTGCCCATCCAGCTCCGCGCCCGCCAGGTCGAACGTCCCTCGCCGCGCGCGGAGACGTCGATCAGGCAGGTATAGCCGAACACCGCCTCGCGCCAGCCGTCCCGCCCGACGCGCTTGGCCGGGCCCTTGACGACCAGGGCGAGCTCCGCCTCGTGATGAAACACCCAGGGCTCGGTGGTCTCGGGCAGCACGACGGTGTCTCCCGGTCCGATCACCGCATCGGGGTTCTTGAGAAACATGTTGAGCGGGCGCGGATCGCGCTCCCGATGCTCCCAGTAATTGCCGATGCAGCAGAGGATCTTGCCGGGCCTGGGCAGCGGCGCGCGCAGCCGGACCCTGTCCCGCGGGATCGCCGCGCCCTCTTGTTCGAGGCGCGCAAGGTCGCCCCGCATCGCATCGAAGCCGTCGATGATGCCGTTCATCGCCCGCGCCGGGCCCCCGACCGCTTCGGCTATGTCGACGATGCCGCGGTGCGTCAGCAGGCCGGGCCGGGTCTCGTCGCCTTCCCCATCCCGAAACAGCACGAGCTTCACTGTGTTCTCTCCCGTCAGCGGTCGCACCGAGCGGGCGACAGGCCCGGTCAGTCGTGCGGCATGATGGCCTGGGCGCCGAGCTGCGGCCACGCGGCCGGCGCGCCGGCCCGCTCGGCCGCCTCGGCGGGCGCCAGCGCCGGGTCCCAGAGCGCGGCCTGAAAGCGCATCCCGGTCACCCCGTCCGAGCCGGGCGAGGCGAGCCAGACGACCGGCGGAACCATGCGCTCGGGCGGAATCAGCTGCGCGCGGTCGATGCCCGAATCGGCCGGGATCATGCGCGTGTCGGCGGGTCCGCCCGGGACCAGCACGTTGGCGGTGACGCCGGTTCCCTCCAAATCCTTCGCCATTATCGCGGTATCGGCCTCCAGCGCCGCCTTGGACGGTCCGTAGGCGCCGCAACCGGCCATGTACATGGCGTTGAGCGACGTGGTGACGTTGACGATCCGTCCCCAGCCCCCGGCGATCATGTGGGGCACGGCGAGCGCCGCCATCATGTGGCTGCCCATCGTGTTGACCTCGACCGTGCGGCGCCACCGTCCGAGGTCGTTTTCCCAGAACTTCTCGGGGTTGCTGAACAGGCTGCGGCCATTGGCGGGCGGGCCGATACCGGCGTCGTTGACCAGGACGTCGAGGCCGCCGAAGGCGTCCAGCGTCGCCGCGATGGCGGATCGAATCGCCGCTTCGTCGCTGACGTCGGCCACGCGCGCCATCGCCCTTGTCGCGTCCGCCGCCGCCGCGAGCCGGACGCGCGCATCGTCGAGCGCTTCGGCGTCGATATCGACCAGGCTCACACTCGCCCCCGCGCGCGCGAGACCGAGCGCCATCGCGAGGCCGAGCCCGCGCGCCCCGCCGGTGACCAGCGCCCGCCTGCCCGTGAGAGATTCGTCTTGCATGTCTTCCGCCTCCCGTGCGCCGGGGATCGTCCCTCAGGGCCCGTCGACCATCGCGAAGACGCGCGCAGGCGAACCGTCGAGCCTTTCGAGCCGCAGCGGGATCGCCGCGAGCAGGAACGGTTCGGCGCCGATCGCGCCGACATTCGTGACCATCTGGACGATCGTCGTGCCGTTGCCCAGCAGCGTGCGGTGGTTCGGTCCGGGCGGCAGGTCCGGCGCCGGCGGCGTGCGCCAGAACGGGATTTCCGGATGGAAGTCGATGGCGACCGCGCTGACGCCGCGCTCCACCAGCAGCCGGCTGACGCTCACGTCCATGTAGATGACGTCGTCCCAGTAGGCGTCGGTACCCCATGCCCGGTCGGTCCAGGCGGTATGGAGGATCGGGATCACCGTGCCGTCGAACGCCACGCCGGTCTCCAGGATCGCCTCCGCGGTGACGCTCCCGCCGGGCTCGATATGCGTGAGGGGAATCACGCGTCCGGGCTTCACCAGGCTCTCCAGCGGGATCTCGTCGACCGCCCTGCCGCCGTCGATGAAGTGGCGCGGCGCGTCGATATGGGTGCCGATATGGGTCAGGATCTCGACCTTGCTGGTCATGTGATGGGCGATCTCGATCCCGTCCGCGAGCTCGATGCGTTGTTCCGCGAGTGTCGCGGCCTGGGCTTCGCTGAGCGCGGTCAGGGCGATGCAGCGCGTGGGGTTGTCCCGGTACTGCGCGAGCTGCGGCATCGGGCGCATGTCGCGGTTGATCGGCAGCGTCAGGTCGACGATTCGCATGGCTCTCCTCGCTCGGTCAAGGGTACGAGGGCGGCAGGGAGTCGAACCCCGATCAGTTCAGGGTCTCGGGCTCTCCCGGCGGCTCGTCGGTCGGCGGGCGTCCCTGGGTGGGGCCGGAATGGTGGTGGCAGATTCGCCAGATGCTGCCCTCGCGCACGAACAGGTTGGTGGCGAGCAGGAACTGTCCCTCGAGCTCCTCGTAGCACGCCACCACCCCGATATCGCCGTTGGCGTAGGCGATGGCGGCATGGCACGAAATGTCGGGCGAGTTGGGGTTGCCGATGATCGCGGCCCAGCTCCGCATCACCGCCTCGCGGCCGATCAGCACGTCCCAGCCCGGGTGCATGCAGACGATGGGCTCGCGTTCCGCCCACATCGCCTCCATCGCCTCGGCGTCGCGGTCGGCGAAAGCGCGGTAGAAGGCCTCGTTGGCGAACAGCAGCCTGTCGATATCGGACATCCGGCGTCCCCCGGCCGAACAGCAGCACATGCGCCGCGCTTTGGCAATCCGAAGACGGCCGCCGCCTTGTCCGGTCCCCGCCCCTGTGGTCAAATCCGCTGCCGCGGAATCGGGAGATCGCCATGTTCCTGCGAAACAGCTGGTACGTCGCAGCCTTCGACCATGAGGTCGGCGCGGCGCCGTTCGCCCGGACCCTCCTCGGCGAGCCCGTCGTGCTCTATCGCAAGAGCGACGGCACGGCCGCGGCGCTCGCCGATTCGTGCTGCCACCGGGCGCTGCCGCTGTCGATGGGGACGGTCATCGGCGACAACCTGCGCTGCGGCTATCACGGCCTCGTCTTCGCCGCCGACGGCGCCTGCGTCTCGGTCCCCGGCCAGACCACGGTGCCGCCCGGCGCCGCCGTGCAATCCTACCCGGTGACCGAACGCTATGGCTGGATCTGGGTGTGGATGGGCGATCCCGCGCTCGCCGATCCGGCGCTGCTGCCGGACTGGCACTGGCTCGAATCGCCCGACTGGGAGATGGTGGAGGGGAATGGCGGCAAGCCGCTGCCGATGGCCTGCAACTACAAGCTGATCTCGGACAATCTGTTCGACCTCACCCACCTGTCCTATGTGCACGCGACCTCCATCGGCACCGATGCGATCGTCGATTTCCCCTGCAAGACCGAGCGCCTGGAGCGGTCGGTCCGCATGTCGCGGCTGGTGATCGACCGTCCCGCGGCGCCGTTCTACCAGTGGTGCGGCAACTTCGCGGGCAATGTCGACCGCTGGCTGATTACGACGATCGACATGCCGTGCTTCCTGGTCAACCACGCGGGCTGCGTCGATACCGGGACCGGGATCGACATGCACGAGGGCCGCCGCGACGGCGGGGTGGAGCTCAAGGTGCTGAACGCGCTCACCCCGGAGACCGGGACCGCGACGCATTACTTCTACGGGCACACGCGCAATTTCCGCCTCGGCGAGGAGGAGGTGACCGAGAAGTTCCGCACCAACTTCACCCAGGTCTTCCTCGAGGACAAGGCGATCCTGGAGGCCCAGCAGGCGATGATGTCGGCCGACCCGAACGCGCCGCAGATCGACATCAACGCGGACGGACCCGGCATCCAGGTCCGCCGGCTGCTGCGCGAGCTGATCGCCGCCGAGCGGCGCGACCCCGCGTCGATCGCCGCGGAGTAGGCGGCGGCGATGGCGGCGCTCGACGGGATCCGCATCCTCGAACTCACCACCATGATCACCGGGCCGCTCGGCGGGCAGATGCTCGCCGATCTCGGGGCCGAGGTGGTCAAGATCGAGAACCCCGCCGGCGGCGACATGTTCCGCAGCTGGCGGGGCGGCACCTACAGCGCCCATTTCCTCGCCTATAACCGCAACAAGCGCTCGATGACCCTCAACCTGCGGTCGGAGGAGGGGAGGGAGATCCTGCTCCGCCTGGTCGAGACCGCCGACGTGCTGCTGGAAAACTTCCGGCCTGGCGTGATGGACCGGCTCGGCCTCGGGCTGGACGCGCTGAGAACGCGCAATCCGGGGCTGATCTATTGCTCGATCACCGGCTTCGGCGAGGACGGGCCCTACCGCGACCGCCCGGCCTACGATGCCGTCGCGCAGTCCCTGTCGGGCGTCTCCTCGATGTTCATCGAGCCCGAAGACCCGCAGATCACCGGCCCCACCATCGCCGACAACATGACCGGCATCAACGCCTGCTACGGCATTCTCGGCGCCCTGTTCGAGCGCGAACGGACCGGCACGGCGCGCCGAGTCGACGTCAATATGCTCGAATCGACCATCGCCTTCATGCCCGACCCGTGGTCCAACCTGATCCAGGGCGGGTTTCCGCAGGGGCCGCATGCGAGGGTCCGGGCGTCGCAGTCCTACTCGCTGCGCTGCTCGGACGGGAAGCTGCTGGCGCTCCACCTGTCGTCGCCGCAGAAATTCTGGCAGGGCGTGCAGAACGCCTTTGCGCGGCCCGATCTCGGCGCCGACCAGCGCTTCTCCGTGCGCGAGTCGCGAATCGAGAACTATTTCGCGCTCAAGGCCGAGTTCCAGAAGACGGTCGGAACCATGCCGCGGGCGCACTGGATGGCGCGGCTCGAGGCCGAGGACGTGCCCTTCGCGCCGATCCTCACCTTGCCCGAGGTGCGCGAGGACCCGCAGGTCCGCCATCTGGAGAGTTTCTTCGAGACCGCGCACCCGGAGGAGGGGACGATGACGCTGTTGCGCCGGCCGGTGCGCTTCGACGGCTCGCGCGACGACCAGCCGACGGCGCCGCCGCCGCAGCTCGGCGAGCATACCGACGACATTCTGGGCGAGCTCGGCTACGACGCAGACGGGATCGGCCGCCTGCGCCGGGACGCGGTGATCTGACCGGTGGCGTGCGGTTGACCGCGCCTTGCCGCGCTGCGAAAAGGGCGGGGGCGGCAGGGCGAGCGGGGCGCGCCGGATGAAGGTCAGGATCACCGAGTATCTCGACATCGACCTGGAAGACGAGCGCTGGTGCTGCAATCGCTGCGGCCACGATCTCGGCGATGCGCGCGAATCCTACAAGCGGGGCTGCCTGGTGCGCGAGCGCGACCCCCGCGAGATCCATTTCCCGATCGGCCCGAGCAAGGAGTTCAACTTCTCCTTCGATCCCGACTGGATGCGCATCGTCGAGTTCTACTGCCCGGGCTGCGCGGTCATGGTGGAGAACGAATACCTGCCGCCCGGCCACCCGCTGACCTGGGACATCCAGCTCGACATCGACAAGCTCAAGAAGAAGCACGGCGTGAAATCCCGCAGGCGGGCCCGCAAGCCCGCGTCCGGCGGAAAGCGCGCCGCCGGCCGCTCCCGGGCCAGGACCGGGTCGCCGGCGCGGTAGCCGCGCCGCTTGCGCCAAGTCGGCAAATGCGGAAACCTGTCCGTCCGACATGTCCGGGAAACGAATCCACAGGGAGCTCGACCATGAGGAAATCATTGCTCACGATCGCCGCCGCGGCGGTGGCGGGAGCGCTGCTCGCCGCGCCGGCGGTGCAGGCCGCGGAGGTTGCACTCAAGGGCATTTCCGCCTGGCCCAAGAACTTCCCGCTCACCCCCGATTTCCTGCGCTTCATCGAACACGCCAACAAGGAAGGGGCGGGGCAGTTCAAGATCAAGTTCATCGGCGGGCCGGAGATCGCCAAGGCGCCGGCCCAGGCCAAGGGGTTCAAGTCGGGTCTCTACGACCTGATGTTCACCGCCGCCAGCTACCACCGCGGCGTGGCCCCCGAGGTCGACGCGCTGTCGGCGACGATGATCCGGCCGTGGGATGCCCGCAAGTCCGGCGCGATGGACGCCCTCAACCAGGCGATGACCAAGCGTCTCGACGGGATCATCCTGTCGCAGACCGCGACCAGCGTCTCCTTCGTGCTCTATCTCAGCCGCGAGCCCAAGCGGCACGCCGACGGCATGATCTCGCTCGAGGGCTTCAAGATGCGCTCGGTGCCGATCTATGACGCGTTCCTGAGGGCGCTGGGCGCGACCACCATCACCGTCCAAGTGCCGGAGATCTACAACGCGCTGGAGCGCGGGCTGGTCGACGGCTTCGCCTTCCCCGAGCTGTTCACCCGGCCGATGGGCTGGCCGAAATTCGTCAAGTACCGCGTCTATCCGAGGTTCTACCAGCTCGAGCCCTGCATCTTCATCTCCAACAAGGCGCTGAAGAAGCTGAGCCCGGAGGGCCGCGAGCTGATGCTCAAGCTGGGCCGCGACTGGGAGCACACCTCGCACGACTACTGGAAGCCGCTGGTGGATAAGGAGTCCGAGATCCTCGCCAAGGAGTTCGGCCACAAGACCATCACCATGACCGGCGACGCGGCGAAGCGCTATATCGGTCTGGCCAACAACCTGCCCATCGAGCGCCTGAAGAAGGTCGACACGCCCGAGGCGAAGACGCTCTCCAAGCTCTATCACGGCCAGTAGGCCGCAACTCCGCCCGCGCGCTCCGGAAGCCGCTTCCGGAACGCGCGGCGGTGCTTCCCGGGCGTCGCCGCGATGAAACTCGTATCCCGCGCCTATGACGGGCTGATCGTCGGCCTCGCCATTCTCGCCGGGCTGATGCTGGTGGTGATCTTCGTCGGCATCATCGCCGACGTGGCGATCCGCACCGCGGGCTACAACGCGCTCCAGTGGTACAGCGCGATCGCGGAATACTGCCTCCTGTTCTCGACCATGCTGGCCGCCCCCTGGCTGGTGCGCCTCAGGGGCCACGTGGTCGTCGAGTCGCTGACCATGGCGATGCCGCCGTCGGTGCGATGGGCGATGGCCAAGGCGGTCTACGTGCTTTGCATCGTGCTGTCGCTGCTCTTCGTCTATTACGGCTTCGTCGAGCTGGCGCTGACGCTGGAGACCGGCGAGCTCGACCTGCGCTCGATCGACATGCCGAAATGGATCCTGTTCCTGCCGTTTCCGCTCGGCTTCACCCTGGTGGCGATCGAGTTCGGCCGCTATTTGCTCGGCTTCGGGTCCTACTACACCGGCAGGGTCGGCTCCTCGGAGTCGCTCTGATGGCGCTGCTCGGCGAGTGGTACGGCATCGCCGGGTTCCTGGTCGGCATGGTCGTGGTCTTCATGCTGCTCGGGATCCCGGTCGCGTTCGCGTTCCTGACCGCCAACATCGTCGGCGCGATGATCTACATGGGCGGGCTCGACGCGATGCCGCAGATCGTCGTCAACGCCGTGGAATCGGTCACCATCTTCGCCCTGATCCCGGTGCCGCTGTTCATCATCATGGGCGAATTGTTCTTCCACACCGGGCTCGCCATCCGGGTGTTCGACGCGCTCGACCTCTGCTTCGGCCGGCTGCCGGGGCGGCTCTCCTACATCACGGTCGTCGGCGGCACGATCTTCGCCACGCTCTCGGGCTCGACCATGGCGAACACCGCGATGATGGGCTCGATGATGGTCCCCGAGATGACCAGCCGGGGCTACAAGAAGCACATGTCGATGGGGCCGATCCTCGGCACCGGCGGGCTCGCGATGATCATCCCGCCATCGGCGCTCGCGGTGCTGCTCGCGAGCCTCGCCGAGATCGATATCGGGGCGCTGCTGATCGCCGGCGTTTTGCCCGGGCTGGTGCTGGCGGTGCTCTACTCGATCCTGATCTACGCCCAGGTCAAGCTCGACAAGGACGCGGCGCCCGCCTATGTCGTGGAGTCGACGTCCTTCGGCCGGGTGCTGCTCGCGCTCCTGATCAACGTCCTGCCGATGGGCTTCGTGGTGTTCTGCGTGATCGGTCTGATCATCCTCGGCATCGCGACGCCCACCGAGTCGGCCGGGTTCGGCGCGCTCGGCGTGCTCATCCTCGCCGCGCTCTACCGGGTGCTCTCCTGGGACGTGGTGGTCAAGTCGGTCGCGGGCTCGGTCCGGGTGACCGCGATGGTGCTGCTGATCATCCTCGCCTCGTCGACCTTCAGCCAGCTCCTCGCCTTCACCGGCGCCAGCGCCGGGCTGATCGAATGGGCGACCAAGGTCGATCTGGCGCCGATCGTCATGCTGCTGATCATGTTCGGCGTCCTCCTGGTCCTCGGCATGTTCATGGACCAGGTCTCGATGATGCTGATCACCGTGCCGATCTTCTTCCCGCTCGCCCAGACCCTGCAGTTCGACCTGGTCTGGTTCGGGCTGGTGATGCTGCTGGCGCTGGAGATCAGCCTGACCACGCCGCCCTTCGGGCTGTTGCTGTTCGTGATGATCGGCGTCGCGCCGCGGGGGACGACGCTCTGGCAGGTCGCGATGGCGGCCGCCCCCTATATCGGCTGCGCGCTGATCGTGCTGGTGCTGCTGATCCTGTTCCCCGGGCTCGCACTTTACCTGCCGGGGCTGATGGTGGGTTGACCGGCGGATTGCCCGTTTGGTTGCGCGTAGACGGTCTATGTTGCGCATAGGAGCCTACGCGCAACAAAGGAGCGGCCTCGGCCGACCCGCCCAACATGACGGCTCCCGGATATCCTGGGAACGCGGGCCGATGCGTTTGTTACATCGATCTTGAAGAACTCTCGTTCGTATTCGCGCACGCCCGGCACGTGCCAATTTGCTGTTGTCCTGCTTTCGCCGGAAGGTGTATTCGACGCGCATGACACGCATCGACATCGATATCGACGACGAAGCCTGTGCCGAGGTCATGCGCCGGTTCCGCCTGGCGACCAGGCGGGACGCGGTCAATTTCGCGCTTCGGAGGCTTGCCGCGGAGCCGTTCGGCATCGCCGAGGCGAGGCGGCTCCGGGGCTCCGGCTGGAAAGGCGATCTTTCGAAATTGCGGCTCGGCCCTGGCGGCTGACGCCGCGACCCCTCAATCCGGCCGCGCGAGGGCGGTGGCGATGCGTTCCAGGCGGACCGAGCCGACCGGCTCTCCGTCCCGGGTGACCGCCGCGACCTCCGCCCCGCTGCCGATCAGCGATTGCAGGGCGTCGTCGAGCACCGTCGCGGCGTCGATCTGCGGCGCGCCGTTCGCCGGCCCGGCGTCCATGATCGAGGCGACCTCGATCACCCGGCCGCGGTTGATGTCCTTGATGAAGTCGGCGACGTAGTCGTCGGCCGGGCGCAGGACGATGTCCTGCGGGGTGCCGATCTGCACCGCCTCGCCGTCGCGCAGGATGGCGATGTTGTTGCCCAGCCGGAGCGCCTCTTCGAGGTCGTGGGTGATGAACACGATGGTCTTGTGCAGCTCGGTCTGGAGGTCGAGCAGGATGTCCTGCATGTCGGTGCGGATCAGCGGGTCGAGCGCCGAGAACGGCTCGTCCATGAGCAGGATCTCGGCGTCGGTGGCGAGCGCCCGCGCCAGCCCCACCCGCTGCTGCATGCCGCCCGAGAGCTGCGCGGTGTAGTACTCCTCGTAGCCGCTGAGCCCGACCCGGTCGATCCAGCGCTGGCTGCGTTCGGCGACCTCCGCCTTGTCGACCCCCTGAATGTGGAGACCGTAGGCGACGTTGTCGACGACGGTCCGGTGGGGCAACAGCGCGAAGCGCTGGAACACCATCGACGCCTTCGCGCGCCGGAACGCCCGCAGCTCCTGCTGGCTCATGCCGAGCACGTCCTCGCCGTCGACCAGCACCTCGCCCGCGGTCGGCTCGATGAGCCGGTTGATGTGGCGGATCAGGGTCGACTTGCCCGACCCCGACAGCCCCATTACCACCTGGATGTGACGCGCCTCGACGTCGAGGTTGATGTCCTTGAGGCCGAGCACGTGGCCGTGCCGCTCCAGCAGGTCGTCCTTCGACATCCCCGCGCGGACATGCTCCGTCATGGCGGCCGCGTCGGATCCGAAGATCTTGTAGAGGTCCCTGATTGCGACCTTGATGTCAGCGTTGGTGCTCATCCCTCCGGTGCTTTTGCAGGTTCTTGCCGAATCCCTGCGAGATCCGGTCGAAGATGATCGCCAGCACGACGATGGCGAGGCCGTTCATCAGCCCGAGCGCGAGATACTGGTTTGAGATCGCCCTCAGCACGGGAACGCCCAGCCCCTTGACCCCGATCATGGACGCGATCACGACCATGGCGAGCGACATCATGATGGTCTGGTTCACGCCGGCGAAGATGTTGGGCAGGGCGAGCGGGATCTGCACGCCGAACAGTTTCTGGGTGTAGCTGGCCCCGAACGCATCGGCGGCTTCCAGCACCTCCCTGTCGACCAGGCGAATTCCGAGATTGGTCAGCCGCACGATCGGCGGCAGGGCATAGATGCAGACCGCTATGAGCCCGGGGACCTTCCCGATGCCGAGAAGCATTACGACGGGGATCAGGTAGACGAAGCTCGGGATGGTCTGCATCACGTCGAGCAGCGGGGTGATCGCCGCCTGGACGCGGTCGGAGCGCGCCATCGCGATGCCGATCGGAATCCCCACCGCGATGCAGATCAGCGTGGCGACGGACACGATGGCGAGCGTCGCCATGGTGTCCTGCCACATGCCGAGATAGCCGATGGCGAGAAATGCGGCGACCGTCCCGCCCACCACCGGCCAGTTCCGGGCGCCGAGCCAGGCGAAAACGGCGATGGCCAGGATGACCAGCGGCCACGGGCTGGTCTGCAACAGTCTCTCGAACCAGACCAGGAACTGGAGCAGCGGATCGAAGGAATTCTCGATCGCTTCCCCGTGGCTGCGGGAGAAGTCGCGAAAGCCGCGGTCTATGGCCTTCTTGAGGTCGCGAAGCTCCTGGTCCCCGAGCGTGGGGAATTTGTCGAACAGTTCCACGGCCGGAAACCCTGGCGCGGTGCCGCCGGGTCCGCCGACAACCGGCGGTCAGCGGACCCTCGACAGGCCGGGACCTACAGCGAGGCCTTCACCTTGGCCGCGGCTTCCGGCGAAACCCATCCGGTCCAGATGCCCTCGTGCCTGCGCAGGAACTCCACCGCCGCGTCTTCGCCGCTCGCCTGGTTGTCCTGCATGTAGGCCAGCATGGCGTTCATGATGTCGCCGGGGAAAACGCGCTTCTTCAGATAGTCGAGCGCCACGCCGCCGCTCTTCATGAACTTGTCGCTGACCACGGTATGCACTTCGGATTCGGTCCAGGCCGAGGGTTTCGGGTCCGCGCATTCCTGTTCCGGCTTGACGATGCAGCCGTCCCAGTGCTCGCTGCCGACGAACGGCACCCCGAACGGCACCTTCACGATGCCGAGCTTGCCGACGAGCGCAGTCGGCGACCAGTAATAGCCGAACCAGTTCTGGCCCCGCTCCACCGCCTTGGCCATCGAGCCGTCGAGACCCGCGGCGGAACCGGGATCGACCAGCACCCAGCCCATTTCCTTCATCTTGAAGGCCCGGAACAGATTGGCGTTGGTCAACTGGCAGCCCCAGCCGGCCGGGCAGCCGACGAACGCCCCCTTCGACTTGTCCTCCTGGTAGGGGAACAGGTCGGGGCGCTTCAGGATGTCGAGCACCGTCTTCAGCTCCGGGTATTTCTTCGCCGTGTGCGGTGAAACCCACCAGCCCTCGCCGAGCCCGGTGATCGGCCCGTCGTTCACCGAATGCAGCCGCCCTTCCTTGGTCGCCATGGCGAGCGGGTTGCGAACCGCGTTGATCCAGAGCTCGGGCGCGACATCGGGCGCGCCCTTCTCGTTCATCGAGGTGAAGGTCGGCATGGTGTCGCCCGGGACCAGCGAGGCGTCGCAGCCATAGCCCTTCTCGAGGACGATCTTGTCCACATTGGCCATCAGCTCGGCCGAGGCCCAGTTCATGTTCGCGATCACCACCGACCCGCAAGCAGCCAGTGCACCCGGCGCGACGGCCAGCCAAACGGCGCCCGCCGCCAGAACCGTAAGAACCCTCTTCATCGGTACCTCCCGTTTTCATGTCGCCTTGCGACCCAGCATAGACTCATGGCTGTCGAAGTCACCCCCCGGCATGGTGCGAAGGTTTGCGGGAAGCTCGGAAATCGCCCGCGGTAAGCGAGCCGGTTTCCGATTGCCCGGGCAGGATGGGGCCGAGTAGAGGGGGCGCAGCCCGCCACACCGCGCCGGCCGCGCGAATGCGCGGCAGCGCCACGACGGGCGTCGTCGGCAGAAATCCGCGCAGCGTCTCCACGGTCGGCGCGAGGCCCACATCGTTTTCTCCCGACTCGCCGATCACCGCCGCCGCGATGGCGATGCCCTCGCATTCCAGGGCGCGCGCGGCGGTGAGCGTATGGCTGAGCGCCCCGAGATAGCTGCCGCCGACGAGGACCGCGGGAAGGCCCAGCGCGGCGATCCAGTCGAGCACGGTCTTGCGCGTCGTCACCGGCACCATCGCGCCGCCCACCCCCTCGATCAGCAGGGTCTCGCCGGCCGCGGCACACGCGTCGGCCTCGGCCTGGCAGAACGCGACCAGGGCGTCGAAGTCTATCTCCCGCCCTTCCGCCGCGGCGGCCATGTGGGGGGAGAGCGGCGCTCCGAAGCGCCACGGCGAGACCTTGGCAATCCCGTCCGCATTGACCGGGCGGCCGAGCGCGGCGAGCAGCCGGCCCGAGTCCGAGTCCGCGGGCGAGACCTCGTCGAGCCCGCTGATCACCGGCTTCAGCGCGCGCACCGGACGTCCCGCCTCGCGGAGCTGATGGACCAGGGCTGCGGTCACCAGCGTTTTGCCGATTTCCGTGCCGGCGGCGGTGACGAAGAGCGCGCGCGCGTCGGGATCGCGTTCCATCGGGCAAGCGGCGCTCAGGGCACGATCGCGATCTTGCCCAGATGGGAATCGCGGCGCATCTCGGCATAGGCGTCGGCCACCCGCTCGAGCGGAAAGGCGGGGTGCAGCGGAAGCTCGATCTTCCCACCCTCGATCGACGGGCCAAGATCGGCCCAGGCGCGCCCGACGATGGCGGCGATCTCGTCGTCCGAGCGCGTGCGGAAGGTCACGCCGATATAGTCGATCCGCTTGAGCGCGTGCAGGTCGAAGTCGAACTCCCCCGTCATCCCGCCGAGCCGCCCGACATTGACGATCCGGCCGCGAACCGCCGCCGCCTTCATGCTGGCGTTCACGGCCGGGCCCGACACCATGTCGACGATCAGATCGACGCCCTTGCCACCCGTCGCGGCGCGCACCCGGTCGGGCCAGAGGGGGTCGGAAACGTCGATCCCTTCGTCCATGCCGAACGCGGTCAGGCGTTCCAGCCGGTCGCGCGAGCGCGAGGCGCCGAGCACCGAGGACGCCCCCTTCGTCTTGGCGATCTGCATGCCGACGATGCCGACGCCCGACCCGGCGCCGAGGAACAGCACGCTCTCGCCCGCCGCGAGCCTGCCGTTGGTGACGATGGCATCGTGCATGGTCTCGACCGCGACGGGGAAAGCCGCCGCGCTCTCCCACGCCATGCCGTCCGGTACCGGGAAGACGTGGCGCTGGTCGACCGTGGTCAGCTCGGCGAAGGCGGAGGCGCCGAACCCCATCACCCGGTCGCCCGCCGAGAACCGGTCGGCGCCCGGGCCGAGGGCCGCAACCGTGCCGGCGAACTCGTTGCCGGCGATCGCCGGGCCCGAAGCGCCGGCGCCGTGGCGGTGCCTGAGCGGCATCGCCAGATCGGCGCGGTTGAGCCCCGCCGCCCCCACCCGCACCAGGAGCTCGCCCTCGCCGGGCGACGGTTCGGGCAGGTCGCCCGCGACCTCCAGCCGCCGCCTTCCGCCGTCTTCGACAATCACCGCCGCGCGCATCTATCTCTCCTCGGTCAGGGCAGGAAATCCGCCAGGTCGACCTTGTCCAGGTTGAGCGGCATCGCCGGCTCGAAACGCTCGCGGACCGACGAAGCGGCGCCGACCGGGCGCGTCGCGTCGATCAGCCATTTGGTGCCGATCCGGTACATCGGGCTCTGGCCCGGCACGATGTCGGATATGTTGTCGAGCGACCAGGTCCGCGCGTTGGGGATCTTCACGATGTCGCGCCCGGCGTCGACCCGGGTGGTCAGTGACCAGAAGATCTGCCGCAGATCGGTGCAGTCGATGTCCTCGTCGACCGCGATGGCGAGCTTGGGGTGCATCTGCGGACCCGAGAGCGTCGCCATCAGGGCGGTCTTCGCCTGGCCTTCCACCCGCGGCCTCAGCTTCACCACCACCGCCATCAGCCCGGCGATCCCGAGGCAGCGCAGGTCGAGCAGGTCGAGCCCGCCCTCGACGCGCTCCAGATGCTGCCACAGCAGCATGTCGATGGCGCTGGCGACCAGCGCCTGGGTGTCGGTCATCGGCGCGCCGCACTGCATGGCATAGAAGATCGGGTCGGCGCGGCGCGTCAGCGCCCCCACCTTGAAGATCTGGGTGCGCCCCTCCATCGCATAGCCGCCCGACCCCTCGCCGAACGGCCCCTCGGGCGTGGTCTCGTCGGGCGGGATCTCGCCTTCCAGAACCAGCTCCGCGTCGGCCGGCACCTCCAGATCGACACTCTCGCAGCGCACCATGCGGACCGGCTCGCCGAGGAGTGCGCCCGCGACGGTGAGCTCGTCCGTACCGTAGGGCGCGGTGTAGGAGGACGCGAAATAGATCGCCGGGTGCGCCCCCACCGCGACCGCCACCGGCATCGGCTCGTTTCGGGCCTGGTATTTCTGGTAGATCCTGAGCGCCTGGCGCGGGCAGATCAGGTAGCCCGTCCGGTCGGGGCCGAGCACCTGCATGCGGTGGATCGACATGTTGCGGATGCCGGTGTCGGGGTCCTTGACGATCGCCATGCCGGCAGCGATGTAGGGGCCGGGATCGGCCTCCGACGTCCACACCGCGGGGACTCGGGTGAGGTCGACCTGCGGGCCGCGCGCCACGACCTGCTTGACCGGCGCGTCCGCCCGCGGGATTTCAACCGTCGGCACGGGGTTGCGGGCGCGCGCGTTGAAGCTTGCCACCACGTCCCGCTCCGCGACGCCGAGCGCGATCCCCCATTTGCGCCGGTCGGCGATGATCTGGTTCGCCACCCACCAGCCCGGGAAGCCCACCGGTTCGGTGAACAGGCTCGCCTTGCCCAGCCGGTCATAGGTCTTCCAGCCGATGGCGGTGAGGTTGGCGAGCGGGTCGACGGGCCGGTCGAAGCGGACCAGCTCGCCCGCCGCTTCCAGCGCATCGAGATAGCCGCGAATTGATTGATCGCCCACGCTTGCCTCCGCCCGATTGATCCGGCTTCGCGGTGCCGGTAAGGAACGGCCAATCTACCACCAGCGGGAGCACGCGGCATGACCGCCCGGTTCGAGGACCCGCTCGGCGCGTTCTGCACCCACAGCCGCCCGACCGCGCCGGGGAGCGGGACGGGGCCCCTCAAGGGCTTCCGCTTCGCGGTCAAGGACGTGTTCGACATCGCCGGCCACAAGACCGGGTTCGGCAGCCCGGAATGGCTCGCCACCCACGAGGCGGCCCCGGCGACGGCCCCGGCGGTCCAGCGTCTGCTCGATGCCGGCGCGCGGATGGTGGGCAAGACGCTGACCGACGAGCTCGCCTACAGCCTGACCGGGGAGAACGTCCATTACGGCACGCCGGTCAACCCGGCGGCCCCGGACCGGGTTCCCGGCGGCTCGTCCAACGGCTCCGCCTCGGCGGTGGCCGGCGGGCTGGTCGACTTCGCGCTGGGGACCGATTGCGGCGGCTCGGTGCGGCTGCCGGCGAGCTATTGCGGCATCTTCGGCATCCGCCCCACGGTCGACCGGGTACCGCTCGACGGCGTGATCCCGTTCGGCCCGCCCTTCGATGTGGCCGGCTGGTTCGCCCGCGATGCGGGGCTGCTGGAGAGCGTCGGCCGGGTGTTGCTCGACGACGCCGCGCCGCCGCCTCCGCCGCGGCGCCTGCTGCGCGGCGTCGATGCCTTCGCGGCGGCCGGGGAGCGGGTCGCCGCGGCGCTGCAAGACGCGGTTGCCTTGGTCGAGGACGCCGTCGCTCCGGCGCTCGACATGACGCTGGCCGAGGGCGGGCTGGGACTCTGGTTCGAGACCTTCCGCGTCGTCCAGGCCGCCTCGATCTGGTCCAATCTCGGGGCTTGGGTGACCGCGACCCGGCCGCGCCTCGGGCCCGGGGCGAAGATGCGGCTCGACTGGGCCTCCGGTCTCGACGCGCGCACCATCGCCGCCGCACGGGCCGAGCACGCGGCGATCCGCAACCGCCTGGACTCGGTCCTCCGGAACGGAGACGTGCTCGTCATCCCCACCTCGCCGCGCGCGGCCCCGCTCAAGAACACGCCGCTCGACGACATCGAGATCCGCTTCCGAAACCAGGCGATGCATCTGCTGTGCATCGCCGGGCTCGGCGGGCTGCCACAGGTCAGCCTGCCGATGGCGACGATCGACGGCCTGCCGCTCGGCCTCTCGCTGGTCGGGCCGCGCGGGGCGGACATGCAATTGCTGGCGCTGGCCCGTAAACTGACCGCCTGACCGGAGGGAGGGAGAGGATGCCCCATACGCTCGAGATCCCGGACTACGTGATCGAACGCATCATGGCCAAGCGGGGCCGTCTGCACGTCTTCGACAGGTTCGATCCGTCGAAGACCGCCCTGGTGGTGATCGACATGCAGAACTTCTTCGTCGCCGAGGTCGACACCGCGAAAAGCATCTGCCCCAACATCAACCGGCTCGCAGCGGCGGTCCGGGCGCGCGGCGGCGTGGTCGCCTGGGTGCTGCTCACCGTGGCGGAGGAGATGGACGGCCCCAGCCTTTGGCCGATCTACCACGATCACTTCTTCACCCCGGCCAAGATGAAGGCGCACAAGGACGGTCTGACCGAGGGCAGCGAAGGCCACCGGCTCTACCCGACGCTGGAGGTCGAGGAGGCGGATTTGATCGCCCGCAAGACGCGGTTCTCGACCTTCATCCAGGGGTCTTCCGACCTCGACGAGAGGCTGCGCGCCCGCGGCATCGAGAACCTGCTGATCGCCGGCACCGCGACCAATTTCTGCTGCGAGACCAGCGCGCGCGACGCGATGATGATCGGCTACCGCGTGGTCATGGTCTCCGATGCCAATGCGGCGCGCTACGACGAGGACCATCTGGTCGGGCTGACCTCGGTCTGGCAGAGCTTCGGCGACGTGCGCAGCGTGGACGACTGCATCGGTGCGCTGCTGGCGCCCGAGGTCGAAACCGCGGCCGCCGAATAGCGGCTCCGTGCCCGGCCGGCTGCAGGGCAGGGCGGCGATCGTCACCGGCGGCGCCGGCGGTATCGGCTCGGCGACCGCGGCGCTGTTCGGCGCGGAAGGGGCGCGAGTGGCGATCGTCGACCTCGATCCGGACGCGCTGTCCCGCGCTGCCGGCGAGATCGCGCGGGCGGGAGGCGGCGACGCCGTCGCCATCGCCGCCGACATCACCCGGGAGGACGAGGCGTTTCGCGCCGTCGACGAGGCGGCCGGCGCGTTCGGCGGTCTCGACATCCTGGTCAACAACGCGGGCGTCCGCGAATACGGCCCCCTCGCCGGGCGCCCGGCGTCCTCGTGGGAGCGGATCGTCGCGGTCAACATCCTGGGGACGGCCAGCTGCACCCGCGCCGCGCTGCCGCATCTCCGCGAGGCCGCGGACGGCAACATCGTCAACGTCTCGTCGACCTTCGGGGTTATCGCGCGTACCGGCATGGGGCAGTACGACGCGACCAAGGCGGCCATCGTCTCGATGACCAGGACCGTGGCCTGCGAGGAGGCCGCGCACGGGGTCCGCGCGAACGCGGTCTGCCCCGGCGGCGTGCTGACGCCCTACCATCTCGAGCGCTACGCGGCGCAGGGGATCGGCCGCGCGGAGCTCGAAGAGGAACAGAAATCGGTGCCGCTGATGGGCCGCTGGGCCGAGGCGCGCGAGATCGCCTATCCGATCCTCTGGCTCGCCTCGGCCGAGGCCTCGTTCGTCACCGCGGCGGCGCTCATGGTGGACGGCGGGAAATCCGCTCTCTAGGCGGGCTCAGCGGAACTCGACGCCCATCACCTCGTAGGACTTGGTGCCCTTGGGGGTCGTCACCTCGACCGAGTCGCCGATGGTCCGCCCGATCACCGCGCGGGCCAGCGGGGAGGTGACCGACAGGCGCCCGGCATCGACATCGGACTCGTGCTCGCCCACGATCTGAAACGTGCGCTCCTGCTCGGTGTCCTCGTCGGAGAGCGTGACGATCGCGCCGAACTTGATCTCCTTGCCCGAGAGCTTGGCGACGTCGATCACCTCGGCGCGCCGGATCACGTCCTCGATATCGGCCACCCTTCCTTCGACGAACGCCTGGCGTTCGCGCGCGGCGTGGTATTCGGCGTTCTCGGAGAGATCGCCATGCTCGCGGGCGGCGGCGATGGCGCGAATGATCTCCGGCCGCTCGACCGATTTCAGCCGCTTGAGCTCCGCTTCGAGGTGCGAATACCCTTCCGCGGTCATGGGCACTCTGTCCATCTTCCGACCACCGTACCAAAACCGCCCCGACGCGACGCCGGCCACGCGAACCCGATGCCGATGCGAGGGGACTTGTCAGGCCCTTGAATGTAGGATCGCCGGATGTCAAGTTCAAGCGCCGAGCCCCATGGGCGCCCCGCCGGCGCCCGCCGCAAGCTGCGGGCCGCAAGCTGCGGCCGGGGTCTCCGCCCGGCGAAACGGCGTCGCGTCCGCGGTCTGTAATCCGGCGTGGTTGGCACCGAGCAGGGAGCCGAGATGCTTCGAAAGCGCCTGGCCGACCGGCTGAAGACGGGGATGAAGGAGAAGGACGCCTGCACGGTGTCGACGGTTCGCCTGATCCTGGCCGCGATCAAGGACCGCGATATCGCCTCGCGCGGCAGGGGCGAGGGCGAAGCGATCGCCGACCAGGACATACTCGGCGTCCTGCAGACCATGGTGCGCCAGCGCGAGGAGGCGATCGCGCTCTACCGGCAGGGCGGCCGGGACGAGCTTGCGCAGCAGGAAGAGGAGGAGATCCGCGTCATCGAGAGCTTTCTGCCGCAGCAGATGTCGGATGAGGAGACCGCCGGCGCGGTCCACGCGCTGATCGCCGAGATCGGCGCGGACAGCATCAAGGATATGGGACGCACGATGGCGCTCTTGAAGGAGCGCTATGCCGGGCGGATGAATTTCGGCCGCGCCAGCGCGGTGGTGAAATCCGAGCTTACCGGCCGGTGACGGGCCGGCGCGGCGCCGCCTTGGCCGCGCCCAGCACGCGACGGGAGACGCAATGGCGATAGCGCCGGATTTCCTCGACGAGATCCGCGCCCGCGTCGGGCTTGGCGACGTCATCGCGCGCCATGTGTCGCTCAAGCGCGCCGGGCGCGAGCTCAGCGGCCTCTGCCCGTTCCACAACGAGAAGACCCCGTCGTTTACGGTCAGCGAGGAGAAAGGGTTCTTCCACTGCTTCGGCTGTGGCGCGCATGGCGACGTGATCGGCTTCGTCATGCGCCAGGAGGGGCTGTCCTTCCCGGAGGCGGTCGAACGCCTGGCCTCCGAGGCGGGGCTCGAAGTGCCGCGGGCGACCCCGGCGGAGCGCGAGGCGGAACGGCGCAGGGCGAACCTGCACGACGTGATGGAGCGCGCATGCCGCTTCTTCGAGGCCGAGCTCCGGAGCCCGCGGGGCGCTGCGGCGCTGGCCTATCTGGCGGATCGGCGGATCGACGAGGCGACGATCGCCCGGTTCCGGCTGGGCTACGCGCCGGATTCGCGCACCGCGCTGAGAAACGCGGTGATGGACGCCGAGCACCCCGAGGCGCTGCTCGTCGAGGCCGGTCTGCTCATCCGCCCGGACGGCGGCACCCCCTATGACCGGTTCCGCGGCCGGGTGATCTTTCCCATCGCCGACCGGCGCGGCCGGGTGATCGCGTTCGGCGGCCGGACCCTCGGCGACGGCACCCCGAAATACCTCAACTCGCCGGAGACGCCGCTATTCGACAAGAGCCGCGTGCTGTACGGCATGGCGACCGCGCGCGAGGCGGCGCACCGCAACCGCCGGGTGATCGTCACCGAGGGCTACACCGACGTGATCGCGCTCAACCGGGCGGGGTATGCGGAGGCCGTGGCGCCGCTCGGCACCGCGCTGACCGAGAGCCATCTGCACGAGCTGTGGCGCATGGCGCCCGAGCCGATCCTGTGTTTCGACGGCGATGAAGCCGGAAAGCGGGCGGCCCGGCGCGCCGCGGAGCGGGCGCTGCCGCTGCTCGAACCCGGCCGGTCGCTGCAATTCGTGTCGCTGCCGCCGGGCCAGGACCCGGACGGCCTGGTCGCCGAAGGGGGCAGCGGCGCCGTCGATGCCTGTCTGGCGGCGCGGCGCGGCCTGGTCGAGCTGGTGTGGGAGATGAACACCGAGGGCAGGCGCTTCGATACGCCCGAACGGATCGCGGGTCTCGAACAGGTGCTGGACCGCGCCGTCGACAGGATCGACAACCGCAGGGTGCAGTACCAGTACCGGACCCGTTTCCGAAGCCGGCTCGACGACCGGTTCGGCTTTCGGCGCGGACCGCGCAGGCGGGGCGGCGCCGACGGGATCGGTATCCGCGCCGAGATGTCGCCCGAGACACTGCCGCGCAGCACCGTCCGACATATTGTCGCGACCCTGCTGCGCCACCCGCCTCTGATCGAGGAGTTCGACGAACGTCTGGCTTCGCTGGAGGTGGCGGAGCGGCAGGTGGACAGCCTGCTGCGGAGAATCCTGGCGGTGGTTCACGACGCGCCGGGGCTTGACGAAGACCGTCTCAAGAGCCACTTGAGCGGGACGGATGCGGAGCTGGCCGAGGCTCTGATCCGTGCCGACGTCTATACGCAATGGCGTTTTGCCGGGCCGAACGCTACAATCGAGTCGGCACGGTCGGGCGTCTCCCATGCCTTGGACGGGCTCAGGTTGTCCAGTGTGAAGGCGGATTTGGCGGCGGCGGAGATGGCACTGGCCGACGATCCCAGCGAAGAGAACGTAGAGCGACTGATCCAATTGAAGGCCGAACTCGAAGTTTTCGACGGCGAGGACGCGGTGCCCGCCGGGGAAACGGGCTAGGGCAGGATATGCCGGCGCCGGGGGCATGCCCCGGTTGCCGCGCAGCCGGAACAGCGGCTGCACGGGGTGTTTGAAGACAGGGGCGGCGATGGCGACGAAAACGACGAGCGCGACGGAATCCAGGCCCGCTGGGGAAGAGAATTCCGATGCGCCCCTGATCGATTCGATCGGCGGGCTGGTCAAGAAGCTGATCGCGCGCGGCAAGGAGCGCGGGTTCGTCACCTATGACGAGCTGAACGCCGCCCTGCCTCCCGATCAGGTGTCTTCCGAGCAGATCGAAGACACGATGACCAATCTCTCCGAGCTCGGCATCAATGTCGTCGAGGGAGAGGAAACCGAGGACGATTCGCCCGACGACGGCAAGGCGGCGGGCGGGGCCGCCCTGCCCGGCAGCGCGGACGAGGACGAGGATCTCGGCCGGACCGACGATCCCGTCCGCATGTATCTCCGCGAGATGGGCAGCGTCGAGCTGCTGTCGCGCGAGGGCGAGATCGCCATCGCCAAGCGCATCGAGGCCGGCCGCGAGCGCATGATCGGGGCGATCTGCGAGAGCCCGCTGACGCTGCGCGCGGTTCTCGACTGGTATGAGGCGCTGAATGCCGGAACCGTGCTGCTGCGCGACGTCATCGACCTCGATGCGACCTACAGCCGCGAATTCGGCGGCAACGACATCGCGGTGGATGCCGAGGAGGACGAGAGCGGGGACGGCGGCGCGCTCAACGGCGCGACGAACGGCGAGGCCGGCGGGCAAGCCGACGGCGACGGCGAGGACTCGAACGTCTCGCTGTCCGCGATGGAGGAGGCGCTCAGGCCGCAGGCGCTCGAGACCTTCAAGACGATCGCTTCGACGCATGGCAGGGTGCAGCGTCTGGCCGAACGGCGCGGGCAGTCCCTGAGGGAGGGCAAGACCTTCCCGAAAGGATCGGAGACACGCCTGCAGAAGCAGCGCGCGGCCCTGGTCGTGCTGGTCAAGAGCGTCCATCTGCACAACGCCCGGATCGACGAGCTGGTGCAGGAGCTCTACGTCCACAACCGCAACCTGGTCGCGCTGGAGAGCAGGCTGGTGCGGCTCGCCGAACGCTCCGGCGTGGAGCGCAACAAGTTCTTCGAACGCTATTTCGGCAACGAGACCGATTCCCGCTGGCTCAACCGGGTGTCGCGGCTGTCGGAAAAGGGCTGGCGCAGCTTCGTTTCCAACCACAAGGACCAGGTCCGCCCGATCCGCAAGGACATCGCCGGGCTGGAACGGGAAATCGAAATGCCGATTTCCGAGTTCCGCCGGATCGTCAACGAGGTCCAGCGCGGCGAGCGCGACGCGGCGAGGGCGAAGAAGGAGATGGTCGAGGCCAATCTCCGGCTGGTGATTTCGATCGCCAAGAAATACACCAACCGGGGGCTGCAGTTCCTCGACCTGATCCAGGAAGGCAATATCGGGCTGATGAAGGCGGTCGACAAGTTCGAGTACCGCCGCGGCTACAAGTTCTCGACCTACGCGACGTGGTGGATCCGCCAGGCGATCACCCGGTCGATCGCCGACCAGGCGCGCACCATCCGCATCCCGGTTCACATGATCGAGACGATCAACAAGCTGGTTCGGGCGTCGCGGCAGTTCCTGCACGAGGCGGGCCGCGAGCCCGCCCCCGAGGAGCTCGCCGAACGCCTCGGCATGCCGCTCGAGAAGGTCCGCAAGGTCCTCAAGATCGCCAAGGAGCCGATCAGCCTGGAGACGCCGATCGGCGACGAGGAAGACAGCCATCTCGGCGACTTCATCGAGGACAAGAACGCGGTGCAGCCGCTGGATGCGGCGATCCACGGCAATCTGCGCGAGACCACGACGCGGGTGCTGGCCAGCCTCACCCCGCGCGAGGAGCGCGTGCTGCGCATGCGCTTCGGCATCGGGATGAACACCGACCACACGCTGGAGGAGGTCGGTCAGCAGTTCTCGGTCACGCGCGAAAGGATCCGCCAGATCGAGGCCAAGGCGCTGCGCAAGCTCAAGCACCCGAGCCGGTCGCGGCTGCTGCGCAGCTTCCTCGACACCTGAGCCGTCGCCACCACCACGTCATGGCCGGACTTGTTCCGGCCACCCATGCAGCCTCCCCCCGCGAGGCGACCGGTCTGGACGGGCGCTGGCGCCCATGGCTACCCGGATCAAGTCCGGCCATGACGTGGTGGGAGAGCGTCCGGGACAGGGGGAATCGCACCGGTGCGGCGGGATAGGAAGCCGTGCAACGGGACAGTATGATCGGGGCCGAACCGGGTTGAGCCGGGAGACCGCCTTATGTGGCGTCCGCCGGAGCGCATCAAATGGTCCGCCGAGCCGGGGCGCTGGCCGACCCGCGAGGAGGCGGCCGCGTCGCGTCTTTTCCGGCCGGTCGACATCGGCCCGCTCTCCCTCGAATCCCGGAGCTGGGTTCCCGCCATGGTGCCGTGGCGGGCGACCGGGGACGGCATCGTCACGCCCGAGGTGCTGGGCTGGTACGAGCGCTTCGCGCGCGGGCGGCCCGGCGCGATCGTGGTCGAGGCCACCGGCATTCGCGACATCCCGAGCGGCCCGCTGCTGCGCATCGGCGACGACCGGTTCATCCCCGGCCTGAAGACGCTCGTCGAGACCGTCGCGCGGGCGAGCGGCGGGCACACCCGCCTGCTGATCCAGATCATCGATTTCCTGGCGATCCGAAGGCGCCCGCGCCGCGAGCGGTTCCTCGGTGAGTTCTTGCGCATCACCGACGACCACCGCGCCCGGCTGGACGCCGCCGGCTGGACCGAGCAGCGCATCCGCGCCCGTCTCGCCGAGCTCGACGACGCGGCGCTGGCCGAGATCCTCTCGCCGCGCGAGATGGAGGCGCTCCGGATGGGCTATCGGGAGCGCGTGACCGATGTCGGCCTGCCGCATATCCGCGACCTGCCGGAGGTCCTCCCCGGTCTCTTCGCCGACGCCGCCCGGCGCGCCCGCGAAGCGGGGTTCGACGGCGTAGAGCTGCACTACGCGCACGCCTACACCATGTCGCAGTTCCTGTCGCGGCTGAACGACCGCGACGACCTCTATGGCGGGTCGCTCGAGAACCGCGCGCGGCTCCCTCTCGAGGTGTTCCGGCGGGTCCGCGAGACGGTCGGCGAGGACTATGCGGTCGGCTGCCGCTACCTGGCCGAGGACTGTGTCGACGGCGGCAACCCGGTGGAGGATTCGGCCCGGTTCGGCGTCGCCTTCGCCGAGGCCGGGTTCGACTTTCTGTCGCTGTCGCGCGGCGGGCGCTTCGAGGACGCCAAGCAGCCCGCGGTGGGCAGCGCCGCCTACCCCTATACCGGGCCGAGCGGGTACGAGTGCATGCCGCAATACGTGTCCGACGCGCGCGGCCCGTTCGGGCGCAACGTGGAGCCCGCCGCCGCGATCCGCGCCGCGATCCGGGCGGCCGGACACGCAACGCCGGTGGTGGTCACCGGCGGAATCCACGGATTCGAGCAGGCCGAAGGACTGCTGCGCGACGGCAAGGCCGATATCGTGGGCTTCGCCCGGCAGAGCCTCGCCGATCCCGACTGGTTCATCAAGGTGCGCCTGGGGCGCGGCGACGAGGTGGTGGTTTGCGAATACACCAATTACTGCGAGGCGCTGGACCAGAAACACGTGCCGGTCACCTGCAAGCTGTGGGACCGCAAGCGGCGCGACGAGCCGGGCATCGCGAAGACCCCGGACGGCAAACGGCGGCTCACCGCGCCGCTCTGGGAGCCGGGGCTGGACCTGGAGCGCGCGCTCGCCGACAGCGGCGACGTCCGGCTCAGTTGACCTGCCGCTGCCCCTCGGGGAGGAGGAAGATCTGACCGGGATAGATCAGGTCCGGATCGCGGATCTGATCCCGGTTGGCCTCGTAGATCAGCGTGTACTGGATGCCGCCGCCATAGGTTCGGCGCGCGATGCGCCACAGGCTGTTGCCCGGCTGGACGAACACCACGGCGTCGCGCGGCAGATCGCTGATCGGGCCGGCGGGGAAGAACGGCGACTCGATGCGCGCCACCACCTTCCCGTCCGGGGCGACCTGGTCGACGCGCATGGTGTAGCGCCGGGACTCCACCCTGTCGCCCAGATCGACCCGCCACACCCCCGACTGCCCGGGATCGGCCCCGCCGACCGGCCGGTCGTCGAGATACAGCAGGACCCGCGACCCCTCCGGCGCGCGGCCGCCGATGGCGACCCTGCCCTGCCGGTCGTAATCCACGGTGTCCAGCGAGAGGTTCGATCCCTGCTCTTCCGCCTGGCCCTGTCGACCGGACGGCGTCGACCCGGCAGGCTCCGCGCGTGCGGTTTCGTCCGCGCGTTCCGGGGCGGCGGGCTGCGGTGTCCGGGCGGCGGAGGACGGTTGCGCCGCGGTGGGATCTCCCGTTTCCCCGGCGGACGGCGTCGCGGGAAGACCGGGCTTCTGCATCACCTCGGAGCCGGCCGATCCGCTGCGCGGAACGGTCAGGGCGAGCACGCCCGTCTTGCCCTCGGTCGGCCGCCCGGCGATATCCTTCCCGGGTTCGGGGACGACGACGATGACCTTCTTGTCGGATTTCGCCTCCGTCTCCGGCGTGCCCGGGTCGGTGCGGCTCGTCGCCTCCAGCTCGTGATCCCCCGGCTCCAGCGGCCGGTCCGGAATGAGCACCCATTCTCCGCGCTTGTCCACCGTGGTCCGGCCGATCTCCTCGCCCTTGTCGAGAACCGTCACCTCGGCGCCCGGCCGGGCGCGTCCGGCGATCACGGTGTTGCCTTCGGGGCTGACCCGGACCACGTCGAAGCGCGGCCCCGGCTTCTCTTCCTCCGTCTCGGAGGTCCGGTCTGCGGATCCCGGTTCTGTCCCCGCGGTCTTCTCGGGTGCCCGTCTATCGGCCGCGGCGGTCTTCGCTGCCGGTTCGGCGCCCGGTCGCCGGGCCTGCGCGGGAAGCCGGGTCGCGGTTGGCGCCGTGCCGCCCGCAGTATCGCTCTGGTCGCGCGCGGCGGACTCCGGTGCAGGGGCTTGGGTGGCGGCGGTTCCGGGCGCGGGCTTGGCCGCCGGCCGTTCGGCCTGCGCCGGGGGCCGGGTTGCGGTCGCCGCCGTGCCGCCCGCTTGTTCGGTCTGGCCTCGTGCGGCGGACTCCGGTTCGGGAGCTTTGCTGGCGGCGGTCCCAGGCGCGGGTTCGGCGGCCGGTCGCCGGGCCTGCGCGGGGGGTCGAGCCGGAGTTGCCGCCGTGTCGCCCGCTTGTTCGGTCTGGCCGCGCGCGGCTGTCTGCGGCGCAGGGGCCTGAGTGGCGGCGGTCCCCGGCGCGGTCTCGGCGGCCGGCCGCTCGGCCTGCGCGGGAGATCGTGTTTCGGTTGCCGCCACGCCGTCCGCTTGTTCGGACTGGCCGCGCGCAACGGTGTCCCGTGCGGGGGCCCGGGTGCCGGCGGTCCCCGGCGTGGTCTCGGCGGCCGGCCGCTCGGCCTGCGCGGGAGAGCGTGTTTCGGTTGCCGCCACGCCGTCCGCTTGTTCGGACTGGCCACGCGCAACGGTGTCCGGTGCGGGGGCCTGGGTGGCGGCGGTTCCGGGCGCGGCTTCGGCGGCCGGCCGCTCGGCCTGCGCGGGAGATCGTGTTTCGGTTGCCGCCACGCCGTCCGCTCGTTCGGTCTGGCCGCGCGCGGCGCTCTTCGGCGCAGGGGGTTGAGTGGCGGCGGTGCCGGGCGCGGCCGCCGGTCGTTCGGCCTCCACGGGCGCCGGAACCTCCGTCGCGACCTCATCGCGCGCCGCGGTCTCCGACGGCCGGGTCTGCGCCCCGCCTGACCCCGGCGCAGGCCCGGCTGGCGGAGTCTCGGGCGTCTCCGGCCCGGTTGCCGCGGCCCCGGTCGCCGGCCCGGCGGGCGACTCTCCCGTCCCTTCCGGTTGGGTGGGCCGAAGCGGCGCGACCTCCGGATCCGGCTTGGCGGGTGCGGGTATCGTCGACGTGGCGCCGACCCGCGCCGTCTCGGCGTCTTCCGTCTCGCGGTCGGCAAACAACAGCAGCAGGATCGCGGCCGCGACGATCGCAATCCCGGCGACGCCGAGAATGATGTTCCTGTTCAACTGACTACCGTCCCGATCGCGACAACACGCCTGTGCTAATATAGGTGCAGTCTGGGCAAAATACATCGCTGCCCTGCACAGCGGGTGTCGCCGGCGAGCATCGAGGCGGTCCCGGTGCGGGGCTGCGGTCCGCCGGGGAGGTCTCGTGGGCGAACTCGTCGCCTTGCCCGTCTGGCTCGTCGTGCTGGTCTCGGCGCTCGCCTTGCTTTCCCTTGTCGGCCATTTCCTCATGCCGGGCACGCGCTGGGTGCTCCGGCGCCGCGTCTACCGGGTCATCGAGGACGTGAATTCGCGGCTGCGGATCGACCTGCCGCCGTTCATGCTGACCAAGCGCGACACGCTGATCGACCGCCTGATCTACGACGAGAAGGTGCTCGGGGCGGCGGCCGAGGCCGCCTCCGAGCGGGACGTCCCGCAGCAGATCGTCGTCGAGGAGATCCGGGGCTACGCCGAGGAGATCGTGCCCGGGTTCAATGCCTATTTCTATTTCCGCCTCGGCTACCGCCTGGCCCGCCGGTTCATCCGCTTCTTCTATCGCGTGCGGCTCGGCTACGCCGACCAGGAAACGCTCGACAGGGTCGACAGCGGCGCCAGCCTGGTGCTGGTGATGAACCACCGCAGCAATTTCGACTACCTGCTCATCACCTATCTCGCCTCGCGCCGCGCCGCGCTCTCCTATGCGGCGGGCGAATGGACGCTGTTCTGGCCGGTGGCGAATCTGCTGCGCGCGATGGGCGCCTATTTCGTCCGGCGCAATTCCAGGAATCCGCTCTACCGGCGCGTGGTCGAGCGCTACGTCCAGCTCGCCGTGGAGGGCCGCGTGCCCCAGGCGCTGTTTCCCGAGGCCGGGCTGTCGCATGACGGCGGGCTGCGGCCGCCCAAGGCCGGGCTGGTCGACTACATAATGCGCGGCTTCGACGTCGAATCCTCGCCCGACGTCCTGTTCATCCCGGTCGCGATCAACTACGAGCGTGTGGTCGAGGACCGCACGCTGCTGCGCCACGGCGACGAGGCGATGCTCAGCCAGCGGGGCACCGTCTTCGTCCTGCGCTCCACGGTCGCGTTCTTCCTCCGCACCTCCGTCGAGCTGATCCAAGGACGGCGCCAGCGATTCGGCCGGGCCTGCGCCAATTTCGGGGCGCCGGTTTCCCTCAAGGCGTGGCTCGCCGAGAACGAGGTCGTGCTCGAGGGGCTCGACCGCGAGACCCGCTACGGCGTCTCGATGAAGCTCGTCACCGGCTTGATGGAGGAGGTGGGCAGGCTGATCCCCGTGCTGCCGGTCTCGCTGATCGCGACGGCCATGGCGGAAAACCCCGACCGGGCGCTGAACGAGCTCGAGCTGAAGGCGGGCGTGCACCGGCTCATCGGTGCGTTCGAAAGCACCGGCGCGCATGTGTATGTTCCCTTCGGCGAAGAGAGCCTGGCCGTCGGCGACGGTTTGAAGCTGCTGCTGAAGCGCCGAATCCTGCTTGAAGATCCGCCCGGCAGGTACAAGGTAAACCCCGAAGAACGCGAATTGCTCGATTTCTACGTCAAGCCCGTGAACCACCTGCTGCCAGAGCGGGGCGCCGCGTCTTGAAGGCTGGCCCGGTTGTTCCCGAGGGCTGGGAACCGCGTCTCACCGCCGAGGATTTCAGCGAGAGATGGTTGCGCTCGCCGGTCGGCGCGGGGCTGGCGCGGCCGTGGTTCGATCCCGTGGCGCTGTGGCTGCTGGGGCGCTGGTACTTCCCGCTGTCGCGGCTGTGGGCGGCGGCGCGGGCCGCCAACGGGTCGCTGCTCAAGTTCTACGAGGAGGTGCCGATGGACCCGATCCCGGGGATCGGGGCCAGGCTGCGCAAGACCCTCGACCGGTTCGAGACCGCCCGCGAGGCGGTGAACGCGACCGAAGCGCGCTGGCGCCAGGTGTTCTTCGGCGAAGCGGGGACCGAGCTCTACCGACTGGTGGCGATCGAGGCCGCGCGGCGCGACCGGCGCAACGCCTACAACGCGACCAGGCGGCATTTTTCCTATCTCAGGCGCCGGCGGCCGATCCTGCCGGTGCGCTGGGACGTACCGGGCGTGGACGAGGTCGAGGCGGATTACGGCGCGTGGTTGGCCAACCCGGCCGCCGCCTTCGCGCCGATACCGCCGTTTCCGGAGGTGTTCGAGTCGCAGCGCGTGCCGGGGCCGGTGGGCGAGGAGTACTGGCTCAGGTTCCGCTCGCCGAGCCCGGTGATGGACGACGACGTGTTCGCCCGGGTCTACGAGCCGGTCGGCGTCGCCGATCCGCCCACGCTGGTGTTCGGCCACGGAATCTGCGTCGAGTTCGACCATTGGCACGGGCTGGTCGACGAGGTGTTCCTGATGTGCCAGATGGGGATCCGCGTGGTCCGGCCGGAAGCGCCGTGGCACGGCAGGCGGGTCCCCGACGGGCGCTATGGCGGGGAGATGTTCATCGCCCGCGCGCCGCGCGGCGCGCTGGACACGTTTTCCGCCCAGCTGCTCGAATGGCCGGTGCTGATCGACTGGAGCCGGCGGACCAGCCGCGGCCCGGTCGCCGTCGGCGGCAGCAGCCTCGGCGCGCTGCTCTCCCAGCTGCTCGCGGTCAGGGCGAGCGCCTGGCCGGCCGGGGTCCGGCCCGACGCGCTGTTCCTCGTCACCCATTGCGGGCATCACGAGGACGCCGCGCTGCGCGGCAGCATGGCCCGGCTGTGGGGCGTGGCGGACGCCATCGCCGCGCGCGGCTGGACCCGGGACGAAGCCGTGCGCTGGCTCCCCCTGCTCGACCCCCAGGGCGGCCCCCCCGCGATGGACCCGGAAAACATCGTCACCGTGCTCGGCAGCCGCGACACCGTGACCCCGTTCGCCACCGGCAAGGCGCTGATCGACGACTGGCGGGTGCCGGCGGAGAACCGCTTCATCTGGCGGCGCGGCCATTTCTCGGTGCCGCTGCAGATGATGCGCGACCGAACCCCCCTCGACCGCCTCAAGCAGCTGCTCGAACGGCTCGGCACCTCCGGCTAGCGGGTGGTGGGCCCGGCAGGGGCCGGGCGCTCGACGCGGCCGTGTCTGGGCGGTCAGATCACGCTCGATCGTTTTAACTCTATCGAAACAACCAATTGATCTACTTTAGAATATCATACTTTGATCTGCATCCGCTGAAAGAATATAGAGAGATTTATCAGAGTGGCTTTGCGATAGAAAAAAGTGTATCGAAATGACCTATGCCACCGAACATATCGCCCGCGCGCTCAGAAACGCCCGCGAAGCCCGCGGGCTGAGCCAGCGCGCGCTCGGCGCCAAAGCCGGGATAGCTCAGGGACACATCTCGAAGATCGAGAACGGTGCGGTGGATCTCCGGCTCTCGAGCCTGGTCGAGCTCGCCCGTGTGCTGGAACTGGACCTCGTGCTGGTGCCCCGCAAGGCGGTTCCCGCCGTGGACGCCATAATCGGGCGGAGCGACGCAACGGCGCTTGAGCCCGCGCGGGCCTCTCGGCGCTCGCTCAACGCGCTCAAGGGGCTTCAGGACCTGGCCGCCCGCGCTGCGCGGGCCCGCCCGGCCGTGGTCGAGTTGGCCCAGATCCAGCGGCAGGTTCGCGGCCTTCGGCATTTCGCGATTCCCGCAGACCGTCTCGACGCGATCCGCGCCGCAACGGCGGCGGTGCAGGCTTTCCATGAGAACGCCACGGGCCTCGGCGCGCTTCAGGACGCGCTCGCGCCGCTGCGCGACCTGCGCAACGCGCTCGCCCATGCTCCGCCTGCCGCCGATGACGTCGGGACGGCCCGGCCCGCTTACAGCCTGGATGACGACGACGATGGCTGACGTTCGCGTCCTCGACGTCCTGCTTCACGGCGGCCTGGTCGGCACGCTCACGCATGTGGCGGGGGAGCGCACGCTGTTCGCCTTCGCCGAGGACTACGTGGCGGACGAAGACCGGCCCGTTCTCGGGCTCGCCTTCAAGGACCGGTTCGGGGAGCTCATTACGGAATTCAGGCCGAGGCGAGTCAGGCTACCGCCCTTCTTCTCGAATCTTCTGCCCGAGGGGCGAATGCGCGACTACCTGGCCGCGCGGGCCGGCGTTGATCCGGTGCGCGAGTTCTTCCTGCTGCGGGCGCTGGGGAGCGACCTGCCGGGGGCCGTTACCGTCGTGCCGGCCGGGGGCGAGGCATGGTCACACGATGTCGACGATCGCGATGAGCCGGACCGCCGCGGGCACGACAACGCGCTGCGCTTCTCGCTGGCCGGCGTCCAGTTGAAGTTTTCCGCGATCGAGGCGGCGCGCGGCGGGTTGACGATCCCGGCGCGCGGCATGGGCGGATCGTGGATCGTCAAGCTGCCGTCACGCGAATTCGAAGGCGTGCCCGAGAACGAATTCGCGATGATGACGCTCGCCCGAATGATCGGCATGGATGTACCGGCACTGAAGCTCGTCGATCCGGGAGCCATAGGGAACCTGCCCCGGGATATCGGTGTGCCGGATGGACCCGCCCTCGCCATCCAGCGCTTCGACCGGCTCGCGGACGGCGCCCCCGTTCATGTCGAGGACTTCGCGCAGATCTTCGGTGTCTATCCCGAGGACAAGTACAAGAAGGCGAGCGCCCGCAGCATCGCCCGCGTCATCGGCGCCGAAGGAACCGAGGACGACACCGCCGAATTCATTCGCCGGCTCACCTTCGGCACGCTGATCGGCAATGCCGACATGCATCTCAAGAACTGGTCGTTGATCTATCCCGACAAACGGCATGCCGCGCTCGCGCCGGCCTACGATTTCGTCTCCACGATTCCCTACATCCCGGACAGCGGGGCCGCGCTCAATTTCAGCCGAACCAGGCGCTTCGATCGGTTCTCCGAAGACGAGCTCTGCCATCTCGCGGCCAAGGCGCGGCTGTCCGCCAGGCTGGTGCTCGACACCGCCCGCGAGACCGTCGAGCTCTTCCACCAGCACTGGAACGCCGAAAGGGCGCATCTGCCGATTGCCGACAGCGTCGTCGATGCCGTCGACGAGCACCTGAAGACCGTGCCTGTTGCCAGGCAGGGCGCGGCCTGATCGCGCCGGCCGACCGGAAGGGGGGGTAGCCGATTGAAAGCGAGGCCGTTGTGTGGGCTTGGTGGGCCCGGCAGGACTTGAACCTGCGACAACGCCGTTATGAGCGGCGCGTTCTAACCAGCTGAACTACGGGCCCGGGGCGAAGCTGCCACTTCCCCGATGCGGTGACAAGCGCCCTCTGCCGGCCGGTCCTCCGTCGGTTGGACCGCCCGGCCTGCGGGGGTAAAGTGTTCCCGATGCCCAACCGCTGCGGCCGATCTCCGGGGCGGCGGCTTCGCGGGGAGAGCTCGTGGACGTCATCGCCAAGGCCCATCTGCGGCTGATCCACGTCATGAAGGCGGGCTCGCAGCTGATCATCTTCGGCGTGTTCGCGGTCATCGTCCTCGATGTCGGGCTGACCATCCTCGCCAAGTGGGGCGCGCCGGTGATTCCGTGGGACCGCACCCACGGTCTGGTCGAGTACGGGCTGCTCTGGTTCACCATGCTGGCCGCCCCCTGGCTGGCGCGGATCAAGGGACACGTGTTCATCGACGCGGTGACCCAGCTCATGCCGGAGGCGGGGCGCAAGATCCTCGCCAAGTTCGCCTATTGCGTGGTCATCGTCGGCTGCGTCGTTCTCACCTATTTCTCGATCCTGCTGCTGATCGAAGCGTTCGTCGACGAGGCCATCGACGACCGGGGCGCCGATTTCTGGCTGTGGACGCTCTATTTCCCGATGCCCTTCGGCTTCGGGCTGGTGGCGATCGAGTTCCTGCGCTTCCTGGTCGGGATCGACGACATGTACGGCAGCCGGATGGACGTGCGGGAAGGGATGTAGGCATGGAGTGGTACTGGGCCTTCGCCCTCCTGCTGGGCATGGTGATGTGCTTTCTGGCGATGGGGGTTCCCGTCGCCTTCGCGTTCGTCGCCACCAACCTGATCGCCATCCTCATCTTCGCCGGCAGCTCCGGCCTGATCCAGGTTGCCGACAACTCGACCGAGCTGATCAGCCGCTTCACCCTCGGCCCGGTGCCGATGTTCATCATGATGGGCTCGCTGTTCTTCCATACCGGGCTCGCCATCAAGGTGTTCGACGGGCTGGACGCGATCTTCGGGCGCCTGCCGGGGCGGCTCTGCTACCTCACCGTGGCGGGCGGGGCGATCTTCTCCACGCTGACCGGCTCGTCGATGGCGAACACGGCGATGCTGGGCTCGCTGATGGTGCCGGAGATGAACCGGCGCGGCTACAGCCAGAAGATGTCGATGGGGCCGATCCTGGGGACCGGCGGGCTCGCCATGATCATCCCGCCGTCGGCGCTCGGCGTGCTGCTCGCCGCCATCGCGGAGATCGACGTGGGGCGGCTTCTCGTGGCGGGCTTCCTGCCCGGCTTCGTGCTGGCCGGCCTCTACGCCGCGATGATCACCCTCCAGCTGCTGCGCAACCCCGGCTCGGCGCCCGCCTACGACGTGCCCCATATGAGCCTCGGCACCAAGATCCGGCTGGTATCGACGAATATCCTGCCCATGGGGCTGGTCGTCTTCATGGTGATCGGCTTTATCATTCTCGGCATCGCCACCCCGACCGAGGCCGCGGCCTGCGGCGTGCTCGGGGTGATGATCCTGGCGGCGCTGTTCCGCACGCTCTCCTTCGAATCGATGAAGACCTCGGTGGAGGCCACCATCCGGGTCGCCGCGATGGTGTTCCTGATCCTGATGAACTCCACCGTGTTCAGCCAGATGCTCGCCTTCTCCGGCGCCAGCAGGGGGCTGATCGAATGGGTGACCAGCTACGAGCTGCACCGGCTGATCATCCTGTTGATGATGTTCTGCGTCCTGATCCTGCTCGGCATGTTCATGGACGCGACCTCGATGATGCTGATCACCGTGCCGATCTTCTTTCCGCTGGCGCATGCGCTCGGCTTCGACCTGATCTGGTACGGGCTGTTCGTCCTGATTACGATCGAGATGGCGGGGACCACCCCGCCCTTCGGGTTATTGCTCTACGTCATGCTGGGGGTCGCGCCCAAGGGCACGACCCTGTTCCAGGTCGCCGGCGCCGCGTTTCCCTTCCTGGTCTGCGACACGATCCTGATCCTGATCCTGGTCGCCTTCCCGGGGCTCGCGCTGTGGCTGCCGAGCCTGATGTGAGACGGGGCCGGGGGAGAGGCGGATGAACGTTTCCGACGGGTCCGGCTACGGCCGCAACGCGATCGTCCCCGAGGAGGACGCGCGGCTCACCCATGTGAGCTTCGGCACGCCGATGGGCGAGCTGATGCGGCGCTACTGGCACCCGGTCTGCCTGTCGTCCGAGCTCGGGGAGCTGCCGAAATTCGCGAGAATCCTGGGCGAGGAGCTGGTCGCCTGGCGCGACAAGTCGGGGCGCGTCGGCGTGCTGGGCGCCCATTGCGCGCATCGCGGCACCTCGCTCGAATACGGCCGCATCGAGGAAGGCGGCATCCGCTGCTGCTACCATGGCTGGCTCTACGACCACGAGGGCCGCTGCCTCGACCAGCCCGGCGAGCCGGCGCACAGCCGCTACCGGGACGAGGTTCGCCAGCCCTGGTACCCGGCCGAGGAGTATATGGGTCTGGTCTTCGCCTATATGGGGCCGCTCGAGAGGAAGCCCCTGCTGCCGCGCTACGACATCTTGGAGGACGCGGAGGCGGAGTATCTCGCCTACCGCAATTACAGCCGCGGCGAGGTCGCGGCGTGCAACTGGCTGCAGCTCCAGGAGAACGCCGTCGACCCGGTCCACACCTACATCCTGCACGGCTGGAACCCCGGCCTGTTCGAGTTCTCCGAGGTGATGTCGGTGCTGCCGCGCTTCGACTACGTCAATTCCGACCGCCACGTGTCCTACATCCGCACCACCGATCTCGACAGCGGCTATCGGCTGACCCGGATCTCCACCGTCTTCGTGCCGACCGCGCGGTCGGTGCCGCCGCCCGAGGTGACCGGCACCGACCCCGAGGAGACCGAGCGGGCGCGCATGATGGGCTGGTGGGTCCCGGTCGACGACGAGCACACGATCGGCTTCCATGTCGAGCGCATCGACCCCAACAAGAAGATCTTCCAGCCGCCGGACGCGCCGGTCGTCCGCGACTACGAGGCGACCCAGCGCGCGCCCGACGACTGGGAGGCGCAGGTGAGCCAGCGGGCGATCGCGCGCCACGGGCTCGAACACCTGGCGACGTCGGATCGCGGCGTCGTCATGTTCCGCCGCCGCCTGCGCGAGGCGGTCGAGGCGGTGGAGCGCGGCGAGGACCCGCCCGGCATCGCCCGCGACCCGGCCCACCGCGTCGTCGAGGTCCCCTCGCGCAACGAGGTCCTCGCGCCGGCGTAGCAAAAAAGACGCCGCCCGGAGGGCGGCGCCTGGCGTTCGGCGTTGCCGCCGGACGGATCGGCCGGATCAGGCTCCCGGCTCCTTGAACATCTTGGACTTCAGCACCTCGAACGGAACCGTGTATTTCCGCTTCGCGGCATCGGCCCATTTCGCGCCCAGGATGGTCTTGATGTAGACCTTCGCGTATTCGGGCGGGAGGTGGTAGTCCTGCACGCCCTCCTTGCGGATCTTCTCGTTGTCGATCTGCGCCTTCTTCTTGAGGATCTGGCCGGACGCGTTCTCGTAGTGCAGCCCGGCGGCGATGATCTGGTCCTGGGCCTTCTTCGACAGACTCTCGAACTTGTCCTTGTTCATCGTCGCCATGGTGGTCGAGCGGAAGAACCCCGGCAGGATGCGGTACTTGATGAAACGCTGCCAGCCGCGGAAGGCGACGCCGCCCTCCGGCCAGGCGAGGCCGCGCACCACGCCGCGCTCCAGCGCCGTGTAAACCTCCGCCGGCGAGATGGTCTTCGGGATCGCGCCCATCGCCTTGAAGAACGGCGTGTAGAGCGCGGTCGAGCGTACCTTCATGCCCTTGAGATCGAGCCCGGTCTCCTTGCTCAGCTTGGGCTTGTCGATCAGCCAGACGGAGAACTGCTCGGTGGTGTAGAAATTGCCCCAGCCGAGGATGATCGCGTTCATCCGCTTGGCCCACGCCTCGGCGAAGATGTCGAAGCCGCCGTTCTTCCGCCACTCCTGCGGCGACACGTTGGAGATGCCGGTCAGCCGGGCCTCGGGCTGCAGGTTGGAGTAGTAGGTGGTCGGCGACATGATGATGTCGATCAGGCCGCGCTTCATCGCCGGCCCCTGCTTGCGGTTGGGCGTGACCTCGGGCCCGCCGATATATTTGAGCTTAACCTCGCTCTCGTCCTCCTTCATCTTCGCCAGGAAGGTCTCGAAGAAGGCTTGCGATTGGTCGTGCTTCTGGCCGAGCGCGGTGGAGACCGTAAGCTCGGTCGCCGCCTGGGCGGGAAGGGCGATCGCCGCCGCCGTTAGCGCCGCGACCCCGGCCGCGGCAAAGGATCCAAGGGTCGGTTTCATCGGATAGCTGCTCCCTGTCGGTTGTCCTTCGAGTCTCCGGCCCGCCCACACGCCCGGGGGCCCGAATCCAGCGCGCATACTAACAGCCGGCCGGAAGGCTGTAACCCGTCTCGGGTGGCCGTTTTTCCGTGCCCCGCGCGTCCGTCTATGATGCCCCGGGCCCCGACGGCGGAGAGAAAAGCGATGGAGAACCGGCACGTCTTCTACCCCGGCGAACCCCTGGAAGAGGGTGCGATGCGGGTGACCCTGCTCGGCACCGGCACGCCGTTCCCGCGCCGCGGGCAGGCGGCGGCCGGCATGTTCGTCGAGGCGGGCGCGCACAAGATGCTGCTCGACGTGGGTCCGGGGACGCCGGCCAACTTCACCTCGCTGCAGATTCCCTTCGACGAGGTGGACAAGATCTTCCTCACCCACCACCACGTCGATCACATCGGCGGGCTCGACCAGTTCTGGATCGGCGGCTGGACCTACGGGCGACGGCGGCCGCTCAAAGTCTGGGGCCCGCCCGGCACCGCCGACATCGTCGCCCATCTGCGCGGCATCTACGAATGGGACATCGAGACAAGGCGCCGGGTATTCGACACGCTCCAGGGCTCGGAGATCGAGGCCGTCGACTACGGCGAGGGCGTGGTCTGGGAAGAGGACGGCATCCGCGTGACAACCTTCGAGGTCGTCCACACCCCGCCGCACAACACCTTCGGCCTCAGGATCGACCATGGGGGAAGGTCGATGGTGTTCTCCGGCGACACCAAGAAATGCGACGCGCTGATCGCCCGGGCGAGCGGCGTCGACCTGCTGATCCACGAGGCGTTCCCGCCGGTCGAGGTCTATGCCGACAAGGCGGGAAGGCCGATCGAGCTCGCCCGCATCATCGCCGAAGAGGTCCACACCGCGCCGCGCGAGGTGGGCGAGGTGCTGGCCGCGTCCCGGCCCCGGCTCGGCGTGATCTACCACATGTACAACAACGACGACGTCATCGGCCCCGCCCTCGCCCAGGTCAGGGAGGGCTATGACGGGCGGGTCGAGATCGGCTACGACCTGATGGTGATCGACATCGCCGACGAGATGCGGGTCAGGCCCGCCGCGGTCTCCGACAAGCCCTGGCCGGTGCGCCGCGACCGCCCAGCGGGCCACTGACGCGCGTCATCGTCCGGCGAAGGAGGGCGTGCGCTTGTCGAGGAAGGCGGCGATGCCCTCGGCGAAGTCCCCGCCCGCGGCGCAGTCCGCGAACGCCGCGGCTTCGGCGTCGAGCTGGTCGTCGAGCGAGCGTCGGGCGGAGGCGTTCAAGAGCGCCTTGGCGTTGGCGTAGGCGCGGGTCGGGCCCGCCGCCAGGCACCGCGCGAGCCCGTCGACAGCGGTGTCGAACCCGGCCTCGGGGACGACGCGGTTGACCAGCCCCATCTCTTTCGCCTCCTCGGCGCCGAAGCGCTCGCCGAGATAGGCCATTTCGAAGCTGCGCTTGAGCCCGACCGTGCGCGGCAGGGTGTATGTCGACGACCCGTCGGGGCTGACCCCGATGTGACAATAGGCGAGGGTGAAGAACGCGCTCTCGCTCGCCACCGCGAGGTCGCAGGCGGACATCAGGCTCATCCCGAACCCGGCCACCGCGCCGTGCACCGCCGCGATCGCCGGCTTGGGCATCGACCGGATCGCCCGGATCGTGGGATGGACGCGGTGGACGAAGGCCTCGAAACGGGTGCGCCGGTCTTCCCCCTCGGGAATCTCCGCGAGCCAGGCGCGGAACGCGGCGATGTCGCCGCCGGCCATGAAGTGATCGCCCGCGCCGCGGACCAGGACGCAGCGGATCGCCGCGTCCGCCGCCGCCGCTTCGGTCACCGCATGGAGCGCCGTCGCCATGTCGCCGTCGATCGCGTTCAGGGACTGTGGCCGCGACAGGGTTATGGTGCAGACGCCGTCGGCGACGGCGGCCTCGACGGTATCGTTCGGCGAACGGATCATCTCCACTCCTGCTCGTGGGCCGCGGGAAGGCGGGAGAGACCGAACCTACGGAAGCCCCGCCCGGGACGCCAGGGGGCGCACGGGCCGGATCGAAGGACGGGCTAGTGCCCGTCGAGCGCGGCGAAGCGCTTGCTCTTGATATTGGCCAGCCGGTTCTCGAGCGTACCCCGATAGGCCTCGAACGCGGCGAGATCCGCCCCCTTGAGATGGATCTGCGGCGGCATGGAGACCGACAGCGGGTTGACCTGCCGTCCGTCGACCAGGATTTCGTAATGGAGATGCGGGCCGGTCGACCGTCCGGTCGAGCCGACATAGCCGATCACCTGCCCCTGGCGCACGTTCGCGCCCCGGCGAATACCGCGCCTGAGCGCCCGCATATGCGCGTAAGCCGTCTGGTAGCGGCTGTTGTGGCGGATCCGGACATAGATGCCGTAGCTGCCGTTGCGCCCGGCATAGGCGACCCGGCCGTCGCCGGCGGCATAGATCGGCGTGCCCGACCGCGCGGCGAAGTCGACCCCGCGATGCATCTTCGTGTAGCCGAGGATCGGGTGGCGCCGCTTGCCGTATCTGGACGACAGCCGCGCCCCGTCGATCGGCGTGCGCATCAGGGGTTTGCGCGCGCCGGCCCCGTTGCGGTCGAAATAGTCGGTGCCGTGCCGTGCGGTGAAGCGGTAAAGCTCGAGCTTCTTGCCGCGCAGGGTGAGCGAGCCGTAGACCATGTCGCCATGGTCGACCAGCTTGCCTTCCGAGGTGTGCAGCGTCTCCCAGGCCACGTCGAAGCTGTCGCCGGCGCGAATCTCGCGCTGGAAGTCGACGTCCCAGCTAAAGATCCGGACCAGCTGGAGCAGGACCGGAATCGGCAGGTGCTGCTTCTCCGCCGCGCGGTAGAGCGAGGACGAGATCTCCCCGCCGGTGCGGGCGAGCCGGGTTTTCGTCGGTACGTCCACCTTGCGGGCGGCGAAGGCGCTGCCCCGGCGTTCGATGGCGATCGCGGTCGCCGGAGCCGTGGCGAGCTTCGCCGTGCGCAGGGAAATCCCGCGATCCTCGAAGGCGGGGTCGCTCGCGAGATAGGCGAGCGTCAGCTTCTGGCCGGGCCGGATGCGGCGCGGGTCGTAGACCTTCCGCATCGCCTCGATCGCGGCCGCCGCCTGGTTCCTCGGAACGCCGGCGCGCAGGAAGAGATGCATCAGCGTATCGCCGCTCTCGACCTCCAGCGTCCGCTCCTCGATGCTGCGGCTCGCGTCGCGGACGCCGGGACTCGCCAGCAGGGCCAGGTCGACCGCTGCCTCCGCCTCGCGCTCCCATTCCTCGATAGCGTGCCGGGGGTAGGGGGTCTCTTTCGGGGCTGGCGCCTCCGTCGCGCGGTCTTCGACCGACGGGAACGGATCGACGATGTACACCGCTCCGACGAGGACTCCGACAATGCCGCTCACGACGACCGCTCTCGACGCAGACCCCGCCCGCCGGCGCCATGGGCGCCGCTTCGCACGATCATGCCCTGAGGATGCGCTAGCCACCCGAATCGAACACTGTCGGCTCAGCCTTTTCGCGGTCCCCGAGCATGCCGGAATCCCGAATCGGTTGTCAAGACGACGCCGCCAAACGGGCGCCGAATCAACGGCCTAGAGTCCTGCTTCGGAGCTTCCATGCCGCGCGGACCGCGGGCGGCGTGGATGGCCGGAACAAGTCCGGCCATGACGGGGTCGGGACGCCGGCGTCCGGAATGCGTCCTTCGGCCCTCCCACGTCATGGCCGGACTTGTTCCGGCCATCCACGCTTTCTGCCGCGCCCGGGCCCCGGAACGAGCCCGGAGGCCGCGCCTCTCTCAGTGCGAGAGAATCTGGCTGAGGAAGAGCTTGGTGCGGTCCGATTTCGGGTCGTTGAAGAAGGTCTCCGGCTCGTTCTGCTCGACGATCTGGCCCTCGTCCATGAAGATCACGCGATGGGCGACCTGGCGGGCGAAGCCCATCTCGTGGGTGACGACGAGCATCGTCATGCCGGTGCCCGCGAGGTCGACCATCACGTCGAGCACCTCCTTGATCATCTCCGGGTCGAGCGCCGAGGTGGGCTCGTCGAAAAGCATGATCTTGGGGCGCATGCAGAGCGAGCGGGCGATCGCCACGCGCTGCTGCTGACCGCCGGAAAGCTGCCCCGGAAACTTGTCCGCCTGCTCGGGGATCTTGACCCGGGTGAGGAACTCCATGGCGATGTCCGCGGCCTCCGCCTTGGGCATCTTGCGCACCCAGATCGGCGCCAGCGTGCAGTTCTCCAGCACCGTCAGATGCGGAAACAGGTTGAACTGCTGGAACACCATGCCGACCTCGCGGCGAATCACGTCGATGTTCTTCAGATTGTGGGTGAGCTCGGTGCCGTCGACGACCACCCGGCCCTCCTGGTGTTCCTCCAGCCGGTTGATGCAGCGGATCAGCGTCGACTTGCCCGAGCCGGACGGCCCGCAGATGACGATGCGCTCGCGCCGTCCCACCGTGAGGTCGATGTCGCGCAGCACGTGGAAGGTTCCGAACCACTTGTTGAGGCCGGCGATCTCGATGATCGGGTCCTCGCCGCCGCCCGGTTCGCTCTGTGACTCCGCCATGGTGCCCCCCTCAGCGCCGCGTGGTGTCCAGGCGCTTCTCGAGATTGATCGAGTAGCGCGACATGCCGAAGCAGATCACGAAGAAGAACAGCGCCGCCAGCAGGAAGGTCTCGTAATCGACCTTGCCCAGCCAGTCCTGGTTGGTCTGCAAGAGGCGCGCCTGGCCGAGGATGTCGAACAGGCCGATGATGATGACCAGCGTGGTGTCCTTGAACAGGCCGATGAAGGTGTTGACGATGCCCGGGATGGAGATCTTCAGCGCCTGCGGCAGGACGATCAGGCGCATCGACTGCCAGTAGCCCAGCCCCATCGCCTGGCCCGCCTCGTACTGCCCCTGGGGAATCGCCTGAAGCCCGCCACGGATCACCTCCGCCATGTAGGCCGAGGCGAACAGCGTGATGATGACCATGACCCGGATCAGCTGGTCGAGCGAGACCTCGCGGGGCAGGAAGATGGGCAGCAGGATGATGGCGACGAAGAGCAGCGTGATCAGCGGCACGCCGCGGATGAACTCGATGAACGCGACCGAGAAGGCGCGCACGATCGGCATGCGCGAGCGCCGGCCGAGCGCCAGCAGGACGCCGATGGGCAGCGACAGCACGATCCCCGTCAGGCCGGAGACGAGGTTGAGCACGAAGCCGCCGAACTGGTCGGTACGAATGACCTCGAGGCCGAGCCCGCCGACCAGCAGGAACGCCGCGATCACCGGGTAGGCGAGCGAGTACCAGCGGCCGTAGCGCGCGTAGGGCAGGTCGGCGAACAGGAGATAGCCGACCGCCGGAACCAGCAGGATGACGGCGAGGTTCACCCGCCAATAGGCCTCTTCCGGGTAGAAGCCGTAGACGAACTGGGCAATGCGCTGGTCGAGCCAGGCCCAGCACGCGCCCTCGCCGGTGCAGTCCTTGCCCGCCGACCCGGCATAGGTGGCCTCGAGGAACGTCCAGTCGATCAGCGGCGGCAGGACCAGCGCGAGCACGCCGAGCGCCGCCAAGGTGAGCGCCACGTTCAGCCAGGTGGAGAACAGATTGGCCCGCACCCAGCCGATGACGCCGACGCTGGTGATCGGCGCCGGCCGCTCCGCCAGCATCTCCGCCCGGCTGCGATGGAAGGCGCGCCCGCTCATCTCTCCACCAGGGCGATGCGTCTGTTGTACCAGTTCATGAAGGAGGAGGTGATCAGGCTCAGCGCCAGGTAGAACGCCATGTAGATCGAGATCACCTCGATCGCCTGGCCGCTCTGGTTGAGGGTGGTATCGCCGACCGAGACGATGTCCTGGTAGCCGATGGCGACGGCGAGCGAGGAGTTCTTGGTCAGGTTGAGATACTGGCTGGTCATAGGCGGAACGATCACGCGCAGCGCCTGCGGCAGGACGATCTGGCGCATGATCAGGTTGCGCCTGAGCCCGAGCGCGCCGGCGGCCTCGGTCTGCCCCTTGGACACCGCCAGGATTCCGCTGCGCACGATCTCGGAGATGAAGGCGCCGGTGTAGGTCGACAGCGCGAGCCACAGCGCCACCAGCTCCGGCGTGATGCTGACGCCGCCTTGCAGGTTGAACCGCTTCTGCACCGGCATGTCGAAATCGAGCGGCTGGCCGAGGGCGAAGAAGACGACGAGCGGAATGCCCAGCACCAGCCCGAGCCCGGACCAGCCGACCGGGAAGGTCTGGCCGGTGGCGTCCTGGCGCCGCTTGGCCCAGCGCTTGAGCGCGAACGCCGCGACGATGCCCACCAGGACCATCGCCAGCACGATCGCCGATCCGTCCTCCAGGATGGGCGAGGGCAGGCGCACGCCGCGGTTGTTGAAGAACACCGTCTCGCCAATCGATACGCTCGCGCGCACCTTGGGCAGCGCCAGCATGATCAGCCACCAGAAGATGATCTGCAGCAGCACCGGGACGTTGCGGGTGAACTCGACCCAGACCGCGACGATCCGGCTCACCAGGAAATTGTTCGACAGCCTGAGCACGCCGGTCACGAAGCCGATGACCGTGGCGAAGCCGATGCCCATCACCGCGACCAGGATCGTGTTGAGCGCGCCGACCACGAGCGCCTGCCCGTAGGTCGAGGTGGACGCGTACTCGGTCAGCCGCTGGTTGATGTCGAAGTTGGCGGTGTCGAACAGAAAGCCGTAGCCGAAGGAGAGGCCGGCCTCCTCGTAGTTCGCGATGGTGTTGACGACGATGAAGGCGGCGAATGCCGCCAGGCCGAGAACCAGCGCGACCTGGAAGACGACGCCGCGGAAGCGCTCGTCGGTCCAGAGGCGGCTCACGTCGAACCCGCCGGAGCCGACGGGCGGCGCTCTGTCGATCACGGCCGTCGCACTCTTATCGGGTACCGGAACAAGCGCCGCCCTGCCCGGCAATGCGGGCAGGGCGGTACGCGGTCGATTCTACCGGAACGGGGGCGAATACAGGATGCCGCCGTCCTTGTAGAGGGCGTTGAGTCCCCGTGCCAGGCCGAGCGGGGTCTTGGGCCCGATATAGCGTTCGAACATCTCGGCGTAGTTGCCTTCCGCGGCGATCGCGCGGAGCGCCCACTGCGCGTCGAGGCCGAGCATCTTGCCCATCGAGCCTTCCTTGCCCAGCATCCGGTTGATCTCCGGATTGTCGGTCCCCTCGGCCAGCTTCGCGACGTTGCCCTGGGTCACCCCGAGCTCCTCGGCGCTGATCAGCGCGTTCAGCGTCCAGCGCGCGATATCCGCCCACTGGTCGTCGCCCTGGCGCACCAGCGGCCCCAGCGGCTCCTTGGAGATGATCTCCGGGAACACCATGTGCTTGCCGGGGTCGGGGAAGGTCGCCTTGGTCGCCGCCAGTCCGGACGCGTCCGTCGTGTAGACGTCGCAGCGCTCGGCCTCGTAGGCGGCGCGGGCCTCGGCGTTGGTCTCGATCGGCACCGGCTCGTACTTGATCTTGTTGACCCGGAAGAAGTCCGCCAGGTTGAGCTCGGTGGTGGTGCCGGTCTGGATGCAGACCGAGGCGCCGCCGAGCTCCTTGGCGCTCTTCACGCCGAGCGCGGTGCGGCCGATGAAGCCCTGGCCGTCATAGTAGTTGACGCCGATGAAGGTGAAGCCGAGGTCGACGTCGCGCGACAGCGTCCAGGTGGTGTTGCGCGACAGCACGTCGATCTCGCCGGCCGCCAGCGCCGGGAAGCGGGTCTTGCCGGTCAGGTTGACGAAGGTGACCTTGTTGGCGTCGCCCAGCACCGCGGCGGCCAGCGCCCGGCAATAGGCGACGTCGAAGCCCGTCCACTTGCCCTTGTCGTCGGTGTAGGCGAAGCCCGGCAGGCCGGTGTTGATGCCGCATTTGAGCGTGCCGGCCGCCTTCACGTCGTCGAGCGTGGCCGCCTGGCCGGGCGATGCGCCCATGGCCGCCAGCGCACCGGCGACCGCGACGGCGCCGGCTATTTGCTTAAGGGTCATTCCTGTCCTCCAGTTCCCATGTGTGGATGCCGTCGATACCTTCCATTCGTGGTATGCGGCGTCACTGGCGCCAGCGATGGTCGTCGATCCGTCCAGCGCACGGCGGCAGGTTACTGTAGGGCAGCAGGGCGGCGGGTAACAAGCGCCGCTTCGTTGCAGATCGCGCTTCGGTTCGACATTTCCGGGGTCCGGACAGCGCCAATGAAAGTCCTATAAGTTGGACCCGCGAGCGGAGGGGAGAAGGGTGCAATGGAACCAATCAGGATCGCCTACCAGAGCTACACAGACGAGGCGCAGGCCGGCAGCTACTGGGACAATCTGCGGGAATATCTCGCGAGAATCGTCGACGAGGGCACGACCGTCGACATCTTGGGCATCACCCCGCCCGATTCCTACGCCCATGCGCTGTCCGAGTTCCGCTGCGCGCGCGAGGTGATCTGCAACGCGGTCACGGCCGAGCGCGAGGGCTACGACGTCTTCGCCATGGGCCATTTCCAGGATGCCGGGCTCTACGAGGCGCGCGCCGTGGTCGACATCCCGGTGCTGTCGCTCGGCGAGGTCTCGATGCTGCATGCCTGCCAGCTCGGCCAGAAGATCGGCATCGTCACCATCAACCCGCGCTACATCTCCTGGTTCCACCACCAGATCGGCAAGTACGGGCTCAGGGAACGGGTGACCGGCGTGCACGCGATGAGCTTCGAGCCGGGCGCGATCCTCGCCGGCTTCGACGATCCGGCCCGGTTCGACGAGACGGTGGCGAGCTTCGCCGAGCAGGGGGCGCCGCTGGTCGAGGGCGGCATCGACGTGCTGATCCCGGGCGGCGGTATCGCGATGCTGCTGTTCGCCAGGATCTTCGACCACAATATCGGCGGCGCGCCGGTCATCAACGGCATCCCGATCCTGGTCAAGGCGGCCGAGATGGCGGTCAAGCTGAAACGGCTGACCGGGCTGTCGGCGAGCCGCACCGGCGAGTTCGAGAAGCCGCCGCCCGAGGTGATCGAGGAGTTCATGACCAACCCGAAGGGCCTCTGAGCATGGCGGAAGGGCGCCGGGGCTATGACGGTATCGTCGTCGCGGCGCCGGTCACCGTGCCGTACGCCCGCTACTCGATCCGCAGCGCGCACTGGTTCTGCGGCCGCGCGCTGGCCGGGCTGATCCGCGAGGCCGGCGTCCAAAAGTCCGATATCGACGGGTTCTGCGTCGCGAGCTTCACCCTCTACCCCGATTCGGCGGTCGGGCTGATGCAGCATCTCGGCGTCTCGCCGCGCTGGCTCGACCACATCCCGATGGGCGGCGCGTCGGGCGCGGTGGCGCTGAGGCGCGCGGCGCGGGCGGTGCAGGCGGGCGATGCCGAGATCGTCGCCCTGATCGGCGCCGACACCAACCACGTCGATTCGTTCCGCCGCACCGTGGCGACCTTCAGCCAGTTCGCCAACGACGCGGTCTACCCCTACGGCGCCGGCGGCCCGAATGCGAGCTTCGCCTTCCTCACCGACCACTACATGAAGGCGTTCGGCGCGAGGCGGGAGGATTTCGGCCGTCTCTGCATCGCCCAGCGCGACAACGCGCTCCCCGTTGCGCACGCCATGATGAAGCGCCCGCTCACCATGGAGCGGTATCTCGACGCGCGGCCGATCGCGCTGCCGCTCCGCCTGTTCGACTGCGTGATGCCGTGCGCCGGCGCCGAGGCCTGCCTGGTGACGAGCGAGGACCGGGCGCGCTCGCTCGGCCTGCCCTTCGCCTCGGTGCTGGCGACCATCGAGCGCCACAACGCCTTCCCCGACGATCCGATCCAGTATCGCGGCGGCTGGGCGGTCGATGCGCCCGAGCTCTACGACCAGGCCGGGCTCGGCCCCGGCGACATCGACCTCGTGCAGGCCTATGACGACTATCCCGTCATCTGCTTCATGCAGATCGAGGATCTCGGCTTCTGCGCCAAGGGCGAGGCGCCCCGATTCGTCCGCGAACGCGATCTCCGGGCGGGCGGCGACTTCCCGTTCAACACCTCGGGAGGCCAGCTCTCTTCCGGGCAGGCGGGCGCCGGCGGCGGCTTCGTCGGCCTGGTCGAGACGCTCCGCCAGCTCACCGGCCGGACCCACGGCCACGAGGTCGAAGGCGCGCGGCACGGGCTGGTATCCTGCTTCGGGATGATCAACTACGACCGCGGCCTCTGCACCTCGGCGGCGATCCTGGGGCGGAGCGATCCATGA
>JAPPGP010000133.1 GCA_028821395.1 Defluviicoccus sp. | reverse complement strand
GCGCGCATCCGCGACCAGCGCGGCCATCGCGCGGGCGGCCCGGTCGGGCGCGAGGAAGACCGGGATGCCGGCGTCGCGCAGCCGGGCGGTCAGCGGCGCCGTCTCGGCGGGCACGCCCTGGGTGGCGAAGAGCACCGGCTTTCGTGTAGCCCCTGCCGCGCCTGCCACGGCCCCGCCCATGTCGAGCGCGCCGCCCTCGATCAGCGCGTAGACGAGGACCGCATCGACGGCGTCGTCGGCCGCGAGCGCGTCGAGCACGGTACCGAAGCTCGCGCCGGGACGCCCGGTATCGACCGGGTTCTTCATGTAGGTGAGCGGGGGCAGCGCGGCTTCGAGCCGAGCCAAGGTCGCCGGTGCGATCCCGGGCACCGAGACCCCCGCCTGCCTCAGCGTGTCGGTCATCAGCAGCCCGGGCCCCGCCTGTCCGGTCAGCACGCCGATGCCCGGGTCCCGCGCCGGGCGGAGCCTGGCAACCGACAGCGCGTGGGCTGCGTCCAGCGCGTCGTCGAGGCTGTCGACCGTGACCGCGCCGGCCTGGCGAAGCGCCGACCGGGTGAGGCGCCAGCTCCCCATCAACGCGCCGGTGTGGGATACGGCGAAGCCGCCGAGATCCGCCTTGCCCACCGCGAGCGCGATCACCGGCTTGATCGGGACCGTTTGCCTGACCGCGTCGAACAGGGCCCGGCCCTGCTCCACCCCTTCGACGTGGAGGACGATCGCCCGTGTCTCCCGGTCGGCGGCCGCGTAGCCCAGCGTCTCCGCCAGCCCGACATCGGCCGCGTTGCCGAGCCCCACGGAAAGGCTGACTCCGAGCCCGGCCGCGTCGGCCATCATCGCCAGCGTGAGGTTGATGCCGCCCGATTGGGCGACGATGCCGATCGGCCCCGCGCGGATCTCGCTCGCCGCCGGCAGGAAGGTGCAGGCGAGCCCGCGCGAGGGGCGCAGGAAGCCCGACGTGTTGGGCCCGAGAAGCCGGATCCCGCCCTCCCGGCAGACGCGCGCGGTCTCGCTCTCGAGCGCGGCGCCCTCGGCGCCGGTCTCGCCGAACCCGCCGCTCACCATGAAGGCGGCGCCGGCGCCGATTTCCGCGGCCTCGCGCAGCACAGCGGGCGAATGTTCCGCCGGCAGCACCAGCGCCACCAGGTCGACCGGCCCGGGTACCGCGGCGAGACTGGGATAGACCGTGTTGCCGAGGATGGTTCCGCCGCGCGGATTGACCGCATGCACCGCGCCGCGGAAGGGGGCGAGGGCGCGCAGGATCTGGAACCCCGGCTTGTCCGCGTTCGCCGACGCTCCGACCACGGCAATGGAACGCGGATCGAACAGGCGCGAGAGCGGGGGAGGAGGCATCGGCGGATGATGGAGACCGCCCGTGGCGGTGTCCAGAACGCCGCTACTCCTCGCCCATCTCGGAGAGGACCCGCCGGGCGCGCTCGCGGTGCACCGGCTTGAGGCTGCTTCCGACCGCCCTGATCGCCGCCATCAGCACCGCCGCGTCGTCGGTATATCCGAGGGCGGCGATGAAGTCCGGGATGACGTCTGTCGGGGTGATGAAATAGGCGATCGCGCCCATCAGCATCGCCTTGACGTAGAGCGGGGTGTCGGAGTCGACCGCGCAGTAGAATCCGGCCACCGCGTCTTCCAGGAACGGCACCTTGCCGATCGTCGTGCGCAGCTTGCGGCGGAAACCGCCGCGGACCACCGCCTCGTCCGCTTCCAGCTTCTCCCGGTTGACGGTCGGGTCGCGGTCCATTCCGAAGGGTCCGTCGATGATTGTCAGCTGCCCGTCCATACCTGCTATATGGCACGGCGCGGGGCACGGGAAAGAGGCCCGCCCATCGTATCTTTTTTGGGGAGGTATAGGCCCCGCAAGCGCGTGCCGCCGACGGCGGGGCGGATGAGACGCCCCGGCCCGGCCGGGCCGGGGCGCCCCGGTACGAAACGGCTGCGCCGCTACTTGCTGGCGAGCAGCTTGCGCGCCTTGGCAAGGGTCGCGTCGTCGATCTTGAGGCTGTCGTTGACCACCTTCTGGATCTCCTCGCCCATGCTGGGGGTGACCCTGAGCTTGCTCTTCTTCATCGAAGCGGCGAATCCCGGCGTGGCGACGGCCTTGGCGAAGGCCCCGCGCAGGAAGGCGATCCTGTCTTCTGGGACGCCCGGCGCGACGGCCAGGCTGCGGCCGATTGCGACCAGGGTCGACATGAAGCCGATGATTGGCCGGTCCCCGGCGGCCACCAGGTCCTTAAGCATCGGCACGTTGGGCAGCTCCGCCTCGGGTTCCGGCCCCATCTGGATCAGCGGCACCGCGAAGCCGTTCTTGAACCACACCTCGCGGTTGGTCTTGAAGGCGAGCCAGGTGAAGTTGACGCCCGAGACCTCGCCCTGCTCCATCGCCAGCAGCATCTTGCGCGAGCCGCGATAGCCCTTGACGATCTTGATCTTGGTGCCGAGCAGTCCGTTGACGATCGCCGGGACCTGGTAGGTCTGCGATCCGACCCCGGACGAGGCGAAGGGCACTTCCTTGGTCTTGAGGTCTGACCACTGCTTGACGCCGGTGTCGCTCCTGACCGCCATCAGCGAGTTCACCCTGAGCGCCCCGCCGATGAAGGTGAACTTGTCGGCCTCGTATTTCGCCGCCTTGGGGCGGGTGAGCTGGGTGACGACCAGCGTGTCCGGCAGCATCAGCAGGACCGAGCCGTCCTTCGGCGCGACGTTGTAGGCGTAGTTGGTCATCTTCAGCCCGCCGCTGCCGGTCCGGTTCTGGACGATGATCGAATCCGTGCCGAGTATCGGCTTGAGCGCCTCGGCCAGCGAAAGCGAAGTCTTGCCGTAGGTCCCGCCGACGCCGAATCCGTGCAGGATGGTCACCTGGCGGTCCTTGTAGAAATCGGCCGGGCTCTGCGCCAGCGCGCCGCCCGCCGTCAGAATGCCAGCCGCGGCAACGGCCAGCCATTTGAAGCCCTTCATCGTCCATCTCCTTGTCTGCGCCGGTTTCGTGCCGGCCCCATGGCGATTCCCCATCAGACCAAATCAAGCCCCGCGACTCAATTCCCCGGATTCGGGGATTCGCGGGTCATGCGGACATGCGGGATTCCGGCCTCCTCGAAGGGCGCGCCCTCGGTTGCGAAGCCGAGCGCGCGGTAGAAGGTCTCGCTATGCGCCTGGGCGTGGAGCAGCGCGGTGACGCAGCCCGCATCGTCGAGCCGCAGCAGCAGGTGGCGCATCAGCGCGCTGCCGAGCCCGCCGCCGCGATGGCGGGCGAGGATGGCGACGCGCTCGATCTTGGCGACGCCGGGCTCGAGCGGCCGGACGCGGGCGGTGCCCACCGCGAGCCCATCCAGGCGCAGGAGAAAATGCCGGCACTGCGGGTCCCGGCCGTCGATTTCGAGCTCTTCGGACACCCCTTGCTCGATGCAGAAAACTTCCCGGCGGATCGCGAGACAGGCCGCCATGTCGGCCGGCCCGTCCGCGTCCCGGATGGAGATTTCGCGCGGGGGCGGGCGTGGACCGCCCTGCGTGCCGTCGCTATGTTCTGCCGCCGGCATCCGGCCGCACCGCCAGGGAGGACATTCGGGACATGAAGGTATTCGGGCTCGCCGCGTCGTTCAGGAAGGACTCGATCAACCGGCGCCTCCTGCTACTCGCCGAGGACATTGTCCGCGAATGCGGTCACCAGGTCGACCACGCCGAATTCCGCGACTTCGAGATCCCGCTCTATGACGGCGATCTGCAGGAGGAGTCGGGTGTTCCCGCCGGCGCCGAGGCGCTCGGTGCGCGCATCGCCGGCGCCGATGCCTGGCTGCTCGCCTCGCCGGAATACAACTGGGGGGCGCCCGGAACCATCAAGAACGCGATCGACTGGCTGTCCCGCATGCAGCCGGTGCCGCTGGACCGCAAGTCGGCGCTACTGCTCTCGGCCTCGCCGTCGCTGGTCGGCGGCGCGCGCGGTTTGATGAGCCTCCGCTTGCCGCTCGAAGTGCTGGGCTGCTGGGTCTACCCCAAGGTGTTCGCGCTGGCCCAAGCGGGCCAGGCCTATGGCGAGGACGGCAAGCTCGGCAACGAGGCGCTCGCCAACATGCTGCGCGGCATGATCGAGGACTATCTGGCGACGGCGGAGGCTCTCAACGAAAGATGAGCGCGGGCGGAGGCTGGGTCGGGGCTCCGGTCCCGCGCAAGGAGGACGAGGCGCTTCTCACCGGGCACGCGCGGTTCATCGACGACATGGAGCCGGTGCCCGACATCCGCCACGCCGCCCTACTGCGCTCGCCGCACGCCCATGCCGAAATCCGCTCGGTCGACGTGGCCCGCGCGGCCGCGCATTCGGGCGTCCACGGCGTGCTGACCGGCGCCCATATCGCTGCCGCCATCGGGCCGATCCCGAGCGCCGTAAGGGTGCCCATCGACTACTACCCCATCGCGCTCGAGAAGGTGCGCTATGCCGGCGAACCGGTCGCCCTGGTCGCCGCCGACGACCGCTACGTCGCCGAGGACGCGCTCGAACTCATCGAGGTGGATTACCGGCCGTTGCCGCCCGTCATCGACCTGAAAGCGGCGATGGCGGGCGACGCGGCATTGCTGCACGAGGCGGTGGGCTCGAACGTCGTCCACCGCCGCGAATTCCGCTACGGCGACCCGGAGACCGCCTTCGCCGAGGCCGACCGCATCGTCCGGCTCGACTGGACCTTCCCGCGCTATTCCTCCACGCCGATGGAGACCTACGGCGCCGTCGCGCAGTTCGAGCCGGCGCCCGACCGCTACACGATCTGGTCCAATTTCCAGGGGCCGTTCATCCTGCACGCGCTGATGTCGGGTGCGCTCGGCGTGCCGGGCAACCGGCTGCGCCTGATCACCGCGCCGCAAAGCGGCGGCAGCTTCGGCATCAAGCAGGGCATGTACCCCTATCTGGTGCTGCTCGCCGCGGCGAGCCGCCTGCTGGGGGCGCCGCTCAAGTGGATCGAGGACCGGCTCGAGCATCTGGTGGGCTCCTCCTCCGCGTCGAACCGCGAGGACGCCGTCGAGGCCGCGTTTCTCAGCGACGGCACGCTGACCGGGCTCAGCTTCCGCAACGTGGTCGATGTCGGCGCCTATATCCGCGCGCCCGAGCCCGCCTCGGTCTATCGCATGCACTCAGCGTCGAACGGCGCCTACCGGGTGCGCAACATCGCGGTGGACAATCGGCTGGTGACCACCAACCGCCTGCCGATCGGCCTCAACCGCGGCTATGGCGGTCCGCAGTTCTTTTTCGCGCTGGAGCGGGCGATGGACGCCGGCGCCCGCGCGCTCGGCATCGACATCGCCGAAATCAGGCGGCGCAACTTCGTGCCGCGCGACGCCTTCCCCTATTGCGCGCCGGCCGGGGCGATCTACGACGCGGGCGATTACGAGGCGGCGCTCGACAGGACGCTGGAGCTCGCCGGCTACGACGCGCTCCGCGCCGAGCGCGATCGGGCGAAGGCGGAGGGAAGGCTGTTCGGCATCGGCCTCGCCACGGCGGTGGAGCCGTCGGGCTCCAACATGGCCTATGTCACGCTCGCGCAGACGCCTGAGGAGCGCGCCCGCGCGGGCGGCCGGTCGGGCGGACTCGGGACCTGCACGATCTCGATCGACCCGTCCGGGTCGGTGACCGTGAAGACCGTCTCGACCCCGGCCGGGCAGGGCCACGCCACGGTCGCCGCGCAGGTGGCGGCCGATGCGCTCGGGCTCGCGCCCGACGACATCGACGTGGTGACCGAGATCGACACGCTGACCGGCGCCTGGTCGCTCGCCTCGGGCAACTACGCGAACCGGTTCTCCTCGGTGGTGGTCGACGCCATCGGCGAGGCGGCGCGGTCGGTCGCCGAGAAGATCCGCAAGGTCGCCGCCGAGGATCTCGAAGTCGCGGCCGAGGATGTCGAGCTCGCCGACGGCGCCGCCCGGGTCGTCGGCGTGCCGGAGAAATCGCTGCCCTTCCGCCGCGTCGCCGCCAAGACCCACTGGCACCCGGCCGGGCTTCCGGACGGCATGGCGCCGGGCGTTTTCGAGACCGCGATCCTGTCGCCGCCCGGGCTCGGCCCGCCCGACGAGCAGGACCGGGTGGCCTCGGCGGTGACCTTCGGCTTCATCTGCGACCTCGCGGCGGTCGAGATCGATCCCGGCACTGGCCGGATCGAGGTGCGGAAATACGTCTCGGTGCACGATGTCGGCGCCCAGCTCAACCCGCTGATCGTCGAGGGCCAGATCGTCGGCGGGTTCGCGCACGGCATCGCCGGCGCGCTGATGGAGGAGATGGTCTACGACAAAGACGGCAACCCGCTGTCGGGCAGCTTCGCCGACTATCTCTGCATCACCGCGCCCGAGATGCCGAAGCTCACCATCGGCCATGTCGACACGCCTTCGCCGCACACCGCGCTCGGCGCCAAGGGGATGGGCGACGGCTGTTCGATGCTGGCGCCGACGGCAATCGCCAACGCGGTCGCCGACGCGCTCGGGCGCGAGGATGTCGAGCCGCCGTTTACCCTGAACCGGCTCTGGAGTTTGGCGGCCGAAGCCGGGGGTGACGGGTGAAGCCCGCGCCGTTCGAATACTGCCGGGCCGATACGCTTGACGAGGCGCTGGAGCTGATGGCGGAGTTTGGCGCCGAGGCCTCGGTGCTTGCCGGGGGGATGTCGCTCGGCCCGATGCTCAACATGCGGCTCGCGAGACCCGTCGCGGTCGTCGACATCAACCCGGTCGCGGCCCTCGCCGGCATCCGGGAAGCCGACGGCGGGGTCGAGACCGGCGCGCTCTGCCGCCAGGTCGATGCGCTCGGCTGCGGATTGCTCCGCGATGCCGTGCCGCTGCTCGCCGAGGCGCTGCCCTTCGTCGGGCACTTCCAGACCCGCAACCGGGGGACGCTGGGTGGCTCGGTCTGCCACGCCGATCCGAGCGCCGAGATCCCGCTGGCGCTGCTGACGCTCGGGGGCGAGATCGCGCTGCGGCGCAAGGACCGCGCGCGGACCGTGCCGGCGGAAGACTTCTTCGAGGGCATATTCGTTACCGCGCGCGAGCCCGAAGAGATCGTAACCGCTCTGCGCTGGCCCCGCTGCGGGAAAGGGGCCGGCCATGCGTTCGCCGAGATCGCGCAGCGCCACGGCGATTTCGCGATCGCCGCGGTCGCGGCGTCGGCGTCCGTCAGCGCCCGCGGCGCCGTCACGGCGCTGTCGCTCGGCCTCGGCGGGGTCGAGGACCGTCCGCGGCTCGCGGATCTTGCGGATTTCGCCGGCGCGCCGGCGACGCCCGCGACCGCCGCCGAGGCCGCGGCACTGGCGGCGGACCGGGTCGACCCGATCGAGGACCCCAAGGCGAGCGCCGCCTACCGGCGCCAGCTCGTCCGGGTGCTCGGCGCGCGCGCCCTCGAACGGGCGTTGGAGAGAGCGGCAGCCCCGCCATGCTGAGGATCACGCCCGGAACCAGGCACCGCGTCGCCGTCACGGTGAACGGAAGGCCGCGTGCCGGCTTCGCCGAATCCCGGACGCTGTTGAGCGATTTTCTGCGCCACGAGCTGAAGCTGTTCGGCACCCATGTCGGCTGCGAGCATGGCGTGTGCGGCGCCTGCACGGTCAATATCGACGGGCGCGCGGTGCGCTCCTGCCTGCGCTTTGCCGTGCAGGTCGACGGCGCAGAGATCCGCACCGTCGAGGGGCTCGCCGATGGCGGCACGCTGAGCCCGCTGCAGGAGGCGTTCCGCCGGCGCCACGCGCTGCAATGCGGGTTCTGCACGGCGGGAATCCTGATCTCCGCGACGCAGTTCCTCGAGACCAACCCGAACCCGACCGAGGACGACGTGCGCGATATGCTGTCGGGCCATATCTGCCGCTGCACCGGCTATGAGGGCATGGTGCGCGCGATCCTCGACGTGGCCGGGGAGACGTCGTGACCTCCATACCGCTCGATACCGTCTTCGCGCGAGCCGTCGCCCGCGAGCCCGACGCGCTCGCCGTGGTCGACGACGCGGTCAGGATGACCTACGCCGAGTGGGACGCCGAAATCGACCGTCTCTCCGCCGGTCTGGTGGCACTCGGGGTGGAGAGCGGAGACGCGGTGGCGGCGGTGCTTTCCAACCGCGTCGAGACGGCGAGCCTGTTCTGGGCGTGCCAGCGCATCGGCGCGCCCTTCGTTCCCTTCAACTGGCGCGGCAGCGCGGACGATTTCGCCTTCGTGATCGAGAACTGCGAGGCGACAGCGTTCTTCTACGAGGAGCGGTCGGAAGCCTCGGCCCTGGTCGCGCGACGCACGACCGGGTTCCCCGCCGAACGCAGCGCGCGCGTCGGCGGCGCATCGGGAGACGGCCCCGCCTTCGCCGATCTCGGCGGCCGGTCCGGAGGCATCGAGCCCCGCGCCGTGGACCCCGCGTCGACCTGCCTGATGCTCTACACCTCGGGCACGACCGGCCGGCCCAAGGGCGTGCCCCGGTCGCACGACGCCGAGCGCAACGCCTCGTTCAACTGCGTCGCCCATCTCCGCTACCGTTACGGCGAGGTGCAGCTCGGCGTGATGCCGCTCTTCCACACCATGGGCGTGCGCGCGCTGGAGATGGCGACGGCGCTCAACGGCACCTTCGTCTGCATGCCGAGCTTCGACGCGGGCGAGGCGCTGGCGCTGATCGAGGCGGAGCGTATCGAGGCGCTGTTCCTGGTGCCGACGATGTTCCACGACATGGTCCACCACCCCGATCTCGCCGGCGCCGACCTGTCCTCGGTGCGCCATATCGGCTTCGCCGGGATGTCGATGACGTCGGCGCTCACCAGGCGCTGCGCCGAGGTGTTCCAACCCGAGGTGTTCGTCAATTTTTACGGGTCGTCGGAGGTCTATTCCTTTTCCTGCTGCGACCGCGTGGTCGACAAGCCGGGCTGCGCCGGGCGCGCGGCGACCGGCCAGGAGCTCCGCGTCGTCTTCGCCGATCCCGAATTCAGGAGCGGGCCGGACGAGATCCTGCCGCAGGGCGAGATCGGCGAGGTGATCGCGCCGATGGACGGGCTCGATGCGTTCGCCGGCTACTGGAAGCGGCCCGATTCCGACGCCAAGGCGATCCGCAGCGGCTGGTACTTTACCGGCGATCTCGGCTATTTCGACGAGGACGGCGAGTTGTTCCTCGTCGGCCGGGTCGACGACATGATCATCTCGGGCGGCGAGAACATCCATCCCGAAGAGGTCGAGGACGTGCTGGATGCGCTCCCCCTGGTGCGCCAGGCGGCGGTGGTCGGCATGCCCGACGAGCGGATGGGGCAGAGGGTGGTCGCCTTCGTCGAGCCCGCCTCGCCCGAGGCCAGCGCCGAGGCGCTCGACGCCGCCTGCCTCGCCAGCGACCTCGCCCGCTTCAAGCGGCCGCGCGCCTACGTGTTCGTCGACAGCATCCCGCGGTCGGCCTCCGGCAAGCTGCTGCGCCGCCTGCTGCGCGACGGGGAGTACGCGGTGCTGCCGGATTTCCCAAGCACTCTCTAGACCCGAGCCCGAAGGAGAAACCATGGAACGGGACTATGCCGAGCGGCGCGCGGCGCTGCTGCGCGACCTCGACGGCTTGCGCGCCGAAGTCGATGCCGAGAGGCGGATCGGGCATGTCATCCTCGACCGGCCGCCGCTCAACATCGTCTCCTACCGCGCGCGCAACCAGATCCGCGGCCTGCTGGAGGAGATGGACGAGGACGACGACATCGGCGTGATCTGCATCCGCGGCGCGAACGGCGTGTTCTCCTCGGGCGGCGACGTGAAATCCTTCCCCGCGATCCCGCGCAACCGCATGTCGGACCTCGCCGACAACATCGGCACCCCCGAGCGCTGCCGCAAGCCGGTGATCGCCGCGCTCGAGAAGTACTGCTTCGGGGTCGGGTTCGAGCTCGCGCTTGCCTGCGATTTCCGCCTCGCGACCGAGGACTGCCTGGTGGCCCTACCGGAGAGCGCGATCGGCCAGATGCCGGGTTCCGGCGGCAGCGTCCGCGTGGCGCGGATCGCGGGGCTCACCCGCGCCAAGGACATGGTGATGCTCGGCAAGCGCATCCCGGCCGGGCAGGCGGTCGATTGGGGGCTGCTCACCGCGACCGCCGAGGACGCCGACGGGCTGACCGCGCTGGTGCACGAATACGCGGCGAGGCTGAATGCGCTCGCGCCGATCTCGATGCAATCTCTGAAGCGGGTGCTCAACAGCGCCTACGACACCAGCCTCAAGGTCGCGCTCGATGTGGAGGGCCATTCCTACGAGAAGATACGCACCACCGACGACTACCTGGAGGGCATCGCCGCCTTCGCCGAGAGGCGCAAGCCGGTCTATCGCGGCCGCTAGGGCGGCCCGCCGGAGCCGGCCGGCAGGGGTCCGGCGCGGATGAAGCGGGCTCTCGGCTTCGAAGGCGTGGCGCTCGCGTTCGGCAATCCGGACTTCCGCCTCTACGCGCTCGCCAGCATCCCCTCTCTGCTCGGCACCTGGATCCAGCGGGTCGCCGTCCTCTGGCTCGCCTGGGAGCTCACCGAATCCGGCACCTGGCTCGGCGTTCTCGCCTTCGCCGACATGCTGCCGGTGATCGTCATCACCCCGATTGCCGGCGCCTTTGCCGACCGGCTCGACCGGCTGGCCAGCTCGCGGCTCCTGCAATACGGGATGTCCGCCCAGGCCCTCGCGCTCGCCTCCCTCGTGCTCGCGGGGATGATTACCATCGAGGTCCTCGTGCTGCTGACCTTCGTGTCCGGAATCCTGCACGCCATCTTCCATCCCTTCCGCCAGGCCCTGATCGCCAATATGGTCAGGCCGCCGGAGCTGGTGGGCGCGATCGCGGTCAATTCGATGATGTGGCAGGCGGCGCGCTCCATCGGCCCGGCGCTCGCCGGGGTCGCCATCCTCGCCTGGGGCGCCGGCGTGGCGATCGCCATCAACGTCGTGACCTATGTGCCGTTCCTGATCGCGCTCCACCTCATTTCGGTGCGGCGCCACGAGGCGGTCGGCGGAAAGTCCCTGGCCGCGATCCCGCGCGAGATTGTCGACGGCATCCGGCTCGCCGCCTCACATCCGGCGATCGGACCGATATTCGTGCTGCTGTTCGCGATTTCGCTCGCCGGCCGCGCCGCGACGGAGCTGCTGCCCGGTTTCGCCGGCGCGGTGTTCGAGCGCGACGCCATGGGGCTCGCCTGGCTGACCTCGGCCGGCGGGGTCGGGGCGATGCTGGGGGCGCTGTTCGCGGTGCGCCGCAGCACGCCGGAGCGGTTGCCGCGCCGCGTGATCGGCTCGGCGGTCCTGCTTGTCGCGGCGCTGGCAGGCTTCGTCGCCACCGACATCTTCGCGCTCGCGTTGCCCTGCCTCGCCTTGTCGGCTTTCGCGCTCGCCATGGGCGGCGTCGGGATCCAGACGATCGTCCAGTACACCGTGCCGGAGGCGTTTCGCGGCCGGGTGCTCGGCCTCTACGGGCTGCTCTGGCTCGGCTGCCCGGCGGTCGGCCTGCTCGCGGTCGGCGCGCTGGCGGACGTCTGGGGGTTCCAGGCGGCGCTCGCCAGCGCGTTGCTGCTGCCAGCAGCCGCCTGGGTCTGGATCGCGGGGCGGCGCCGCGGCATCGAGGCCGGTCTCGCTCCGCCTTGAAGCGGCCCGGCCGCCCGAAGGGTCGCGCCCGGGCGCTCGCCCGCGGCGTCGCGGACCTCGACCGTAGTTCCTGCTACGCTCTGCGGCCCGCTCCTGGCGGGACGAACGCCCGCGCGCGACGCAGGCCGTGACAGGGGTGAGAAATGCGGGCTCGGCGCGCCGGGCGAGGGAGAGGCCGAGTGGCGAAGACGCCGGACAGAATTCTGATCGCGGGCGGCGGTCCGGTGGGGGCGATGGCGGCCCACCTGCTGGCGCGCGCCGGGCTCCCGGTCACCGTATTCGAGAAGGAGGCGGGTGTCGTCACCGACTACCGGGCCTCGACCATCCACCCGCCCACTCTCGACCTGCTGGAGGAATGCGGCGCGACCGCGGCGATGATCGAGATGGGACTGATCTGTCCGGTCTGGCAGTTCCGCGACCGCGAGCGGGGCAAGATCGCCGAGTTCGATCTCTCGGTCCTCGCCGGCGACACGCGCCACCCCTATCGGCTGCAATGCGAGCAGTTCAAGCTCGTCGGCTGGCTCTACGACCGGCTCGCCGAGCACGACGGGGCGTCGCTCCTGTTCGAGCACGAGGTGACCGGTATCGCCCAGGACGAGAACGGGGTCAGCGTGACCTGCCGAACTCCCGAGGGCACGGTCGAGCATCGCGGCGCCTGGCTGATCGCCGCCGATGGCGGGCGCAGCGCGGTGCGCAAGCTGCTCGATATCGGCTTCGCGGGCTACACCCACCCGGAGCATTTCCTGGTGTCCGGGACCAGGTTCGACTTCAAGTCCGCGCTGCCGGATATCTGCTCGGTGAACTACACCGCCGATCCGGTGGAGTGGTTCCTGCTGCTCGAGATACCCGATTTGTGGCGGATCGTGGTCCCCGTCGGGCCCTCGGTCGAGGCCGACGACGCGATCTCCGACCGCTATCTCCAGGGCTGTCTCAACAACCTGCTGCCGCGCGACGAGCCCTATGAGATCGAGGTGCGCGCGATCTATCGGGTGAGCCAGCGTGTCGCCGACCGCTACCGGGCGGGGCGGGTGTTTCTCGCCGGCGATGCCGCCCATATCAACAACCCGCTCGGCGGGATGGGGCTCAATGGCGGGCTGCACGACGCGATCTCCCTCAGCCGGCGGATCGCCGCGGCGATGCACGGGAGCGCCGGGGAGGTCGAGCTCGACGGCTACGAGGCGCAGCGCAAGCCGGAAGCGGTCAACGCGATAAACGCGATCACCGAGCGCAACAAGAAGCTGATGGAGGAACGCGACCCCGAAGTCCGCGCCCGCAATCTCGAGGACTGGCGCGCGCTCGCCGCGGACCCGGAGCGCTGCTACCGCTATCTGCTGGAGACTTCGATGATCTCGTCCCTGCGGCGTTCGGGGATGATCGCATGACCGCGGGCGGGAGGACGGAGGACTGGCCGGATGCGGTGTTCGGCGTGCTCGGCGAGGCCGGCGTGCGCCAGGTCTACTACGTCCCCGATAACGGCCATCGCCGGCTGATCGAGCGCTGCCACGCCGACAACGAGATGCTCGCCACAAGGCTCACCGGCGAGGAGGAGGGCGTCGCCGCGCTCACCGGCGCCTGGCTCGGCGGCGACCGGGGCGTGCTGCTGATGCAGTCGAGCGGCGTCGGCAAGTGCATCAACATGCTGGGCATCGTCCAGGAATGCCGGGTGCCTCTACTGATGCTGGTGACGATGCGCGGGCAGTGGGGCGAGTTCAACCCGTGGCAGGTCCCGATGGGCCGGGCGACGGCGCCCGTCCTCGAAGCCGCCGGGGTCATGGTGCACGCAGTGGACGACGCGGCCCGGGTCGCCGAGACGGTCCACGCCGCGGCCCGGCTCGCCTTCGACGCCTACCGTCCGGTCGCCGTGCTGATCGGCCAGCGCGCGATCGGCTTCAAGGACTGGGCCAAGTGAGCGCCGTCCGTCTCGACCGGCGCGACGTCGTCGCCCGCATCCTCGCGGTCCGGGGCGACACGCTGGTGGTGACCGGTCTCGGCTCGACGACCTGGGATGCCGCCGCCGCCGGCGACCACCCCAACAATTTCTACCTCTGGGGCGGGATGGGCGGCGCGGCGATGGTCGGGCTGGGGCTTGCCCACGCGCAGCCCGCACGCCGCGTCCTGGTGATCACCGGCGACGGCGAGATGCTGATGGGGCTCGGCGCGCTGGCGACCATCGGGACCGCGGCGCCGGCCAATCTCGCGGTCGTGGTGATCGACAACGAGCGCTACGGCGAGACCGGGATGCAGGAGACCCACACGGCGCACGGTGTCGACCTGGCGGCGGTCGCGGCAGGCGCCGGCTTCGCCGCCGCCGCGACGCTCTGGACCGTGGACGAAGTCGAGGCCTGGATCCCGCGGCTCCACGGCGGGCCCGGCCCGCTCTTCGCCGCCGTCAAGGTGGCGACCGATCCGGCGCCGATGGCGCTGCCGCTGCGCGACGGCGCGGCGATCCGCGCGCGGTTCCGCGAGGCGGTGCTGGGCGGCGGGGCGGAGCGGTAAGTGCCGCGCTCGGTGACCGCGGGCGAACCCGGTGGTATCCTGCGACCGCGATGGCCAACGGAGGAGGCTGGAACCATGGCGGTAACCGCGATCGTGCGCTTCAACCTGCCCGCGGACAAGACGCGCGAGGCGGCCAAGGCCGCGTTCGAGGCGTCGGCGCCGCTCTACCGGGGCGTCCAGGGGCTGGTGCGGAAATACTATCTCCTGTCAGAGGACGGGCGGACCGGCGGCGGCGTCTATCTGTTCGAATCGCGCGAGGACGCCGAACGCCTCTACGACGCCGCCTGGCGGGCCGGCATCCGCGAGCGTCTCGGCGCCGAGCCCGCGATCGAGTATTTCGAATCGCCGGTCATCGTCGACAACGACGCGGGCGCGATCTCGACCGCGGCCTGAGGGCGGTTGGGGCGCGATGGCGTCACCATCGCTTCCGATTCGGTCGGGCAGAGCTAAGTTCTGAGCAGTGGCAGCCTTGACCGAAGAGGTAGGGATGAGGTATCAGGCCGTGAATGGAGCAGAACATAACACGAACAAATAGGATTCGCGATCCGGTCCACGGGCTGATCGTCTTCGGAGACAACGACGACTCTGCACGGGACGAAACGGATCGCATCGCGTGGGAACTGCTGAACACGCGCGAGTTCCAAAGGCTGCGCCGCATTCGCCAGCTCGGTTTCTGCGATCTGGTCTTTCCCGGCGCCACGCACAGTCGCTTCGCACACAGCGTTGGCGTGTATCACATGGCCCGCAGGCTCGCCCGTGTCATCGCGCGCCGGGAAGGTACCGCCCATGATCAGGCCCGGGAGCGCGTCGCTTTGCTGGCCGCCCTGCTCCACGATATCGGGCACGGGCCCTTCAGCCATACGTTCGAGTCGGCAACCAAGGAACTAGGTCATCCCAAGCGGCATGAAGTCTGGAGCTCCGAGATCGTCCAGGAAGACACACAGGTCAACCGTGTGCTTCGGCTGGTCGACGATGAGCTGCCCCAGCAGATCGGGAAGCTTCTGACGGGCGAAGACCCCACGGACATCTACAGCGCCATCGTCTCCAGTCAGTTCGACGCGGATCGCCTGGACTACATCCAGCGGGACCGGCTGATGACCGGTGTCGAGTTCGGCCATATCGATCTGGACTGGCTGTTTGATTGCCTTGAGGTCGGAAAGGTAACCATCGGCCAGAGGGACCCTTTCGAGGCGCCGTGCCTCTACCTCGGTCCCAAGGGCGTGCAGGTGGCCGAGGAATATCTGGAGGCACGTTTTCGGCTCTACCGGATGGTCTACATGCACAAGACCGCGAGAGCCGCCGAGAAAATGCTGGAAGCTCTGTTGAGCGCTGTCACATCTGATGCGGGAGAAGGCGACTTGGTACGTCGCGAACCGGTGCTGCGTTACCTGAAGTCCGAAAATCCAGATCTTGCTTCCTATCTCACGCTCGACGACGCCGTAGTCTGGGCCGCACTCTCGACTTGGATCGACGCGGAGGTGAGCGAGCGCGTGTCAGGGCTGGCCACCCGCCTGAGAGATCGTTCGCTGTACAAGTGCGTCGATATCGGTGTCCGAGAACAGCAAAGAGGGAATCTGTTTCGGCGCTTTCAGCGTGAGCTGAACGATTCGCCCTTTGAATGGCGGGAGGAAGTACTTTTTGACGATACGACGGTCGCGCCATACAAATGGTACGATTTCGAGGACGATGCATCGGCGTTGAACAAGGTGCTGGTGAAGACGCTGGGCGAAGACAACGAGCCAATGGACATTGCCAGCGCATCGGGAGTGGTGGAGGCGCTGCAGCCGGAAAGTCGCATTCAGCGTGCCTATGTCTCCGAGCCGGAGCAAGCTCGCGAACTGGAAGAATTCCTCAAGGAGATCGGAGAATGACCCCGGAAGACATCGTCGTCGGTCTGGTTGCGCTCAATGGCGGCCAACTGGTCGGGCGGACCCGGTTGCAGAAGCAGGCCTATCTTTTGGACCGCTGCGGCGCGGAGTTCGGGCTGGAGTTCACCTATCACCACTACGGACCGTATTCGTTCGAACTCGCGGGCGGCTGCGCCGACGCGGCGGCGGATGGCCAAATTCAGATCGAACAACAGATCAGCCAGCAGCACGGCGTACCCTATGCGATCTTCAGGTCGAGCAACGGGGATGGGGCCTCGGACCGCCTCGGCGCGCTGTCCGCCGGGCAGGCGCGCTCACTGCTAGGGAAAATGCAGGGAGTGTCCGACATCGTTCTGGAGCTTGCCGCGACCATCGTGTTCCTGCGCGACGAGTGGCCTTACTACGGCAAGGGGAAGACCGACGCCGTTGAGGAGACGAAGGCGCGCAAGTCCCTCAAGGCGACGGAGAAGCGGATCGAGGAGGCGCTCGGCCTGATCCGCGCTCTCGGACTTGAAGAGGCCGCCGCTCCCGCGGGGGTCTGAGGGCAAGGAACGCCGGGAACGGGGCGATCCGGCCTTCGGCGGTTCCGCCGCAGCATCGGCTTTCCACAGCAGGGCGCCGATTTCGGTTGACTCCGGGGCGGGCGGGGCCATATAACCGCCGTTCCGCGGTGCGGGCGACCGTGCCGGCGGGCTTGTCGTCTCCGGACGCGGGCGGCTGTTTGACATTGTTAACGTTGGAAGGGATGCGCAGG
>JAPPGP010000122.1 GCA_028821395.1 Defluviicoccus sp. | reverse complement strand
GCACCGCTGTTCGGCGCGGCGGGCGTACCCGATGGCGCGGCGGCGACGGCGCGCGGACCGGCGGTCGAGATGGCGGCACCGCTGGCCGTGGCGGCGGGCGAACCGGATGGCGCGGCGGCATCGGTGGAGCGCGAACCGGCGGTCGAGACGGCGGCACCGCTGACCGTGGCGGCGGGCGTACCCGATCGCGTGGCGATATCGGAGGAAGAGGCGGTTCTGCTCGACATGCAGGCATTGGAAGAACGGATCGGAGCTGAGGCGGACCGCAGGCTCCAACTCGGCACCGACCCCGGCGAGATCGTCCTCGACCGGCAATTCGACGAGCTCGAGAGCGCCGCGAGCCGGCTGCCCGGGCCGGTCAGGCAGCGCATGACGGCGTGCTACGGCCTCAGCGCGATGCAGGCGCTGGTCCGGCTGCAGGACCCGCACGAGTGCAACACCCTCAGGGCCGAGGTGGAAGCCGCCGATGCAGGGGGGCGTGCGCCGCGCTGGCTTGAGGAGCTCGCCGCCACCCTGCTGATCGACGCCGGTGCCGAGACGCGGGAGGGCAGGCGCACGGCGGGCCTGCGCCTCGATCCGACGGACGAGCCCGACGCCCGCTACCTGGTCACCGAAATGGGGACCGGCGCCCAGGGCAGCCTCTCCCTGGCCGGCCTCATAGAGCAGGTGCATCTCAACCTGGCGTTCACGCGCATCGCCTGGAAGGCGATGACGGTGCTCCGCAATGCCGGAAAGGAGGGAGGCTGGGCCCTGCTCGAAGGGGCGAACCGGGACGTCGACTTCCCCGCCCAGGAGGGCGAGACGCTGGAGGCGGCGCAGCAGATCGGGATCGTGCTGGACCGTTTCCTCGCCGCGCGGTCCGATCCCGGCGGATCGCCGAGCAGCCTCCAGCAGGCGGCAATGGCGGCGGATGCGTTGGCGGAGGTCGGACCCACCATGCGTGCCGCCGCCGGCTGGCCGGGCCCGCTCCCGGATTCCCGGCTTCCCGGAACCGTCGCGGCGATGGTCGACATGGCGGAGGCCTTGCAAGGAGACGTCCGGGCGATTTCCAACCGTCTGATCGCAGGGCGGATGGCCGGGTTCAAGCAAGGCCGGGATATCCAGGCCTAGCCCGGATCGCCCGCCTCCGTTGCTCCTGCGCGATAGCTTCACCCTGCCGCCGTGCGGCGGCTCGGAACTGCGGACACAGGGCTCGGGGGGGCTCTTTCAATACCCAATTCAAATTGCACTATGTCGATTCGATATGACTAAGCTAATATTAAAGTCGGGTCGGATATTGTCTCCATTACAAACTCAGGATTTGCGGTGGACCCGTTGCCGAGTTGTTCTTCCCCTCGCCCGCGGACAGGCGGCATGAGGTGGATCCTGGCCGCGTGCTGGGTGTCGGCGGCGCTCGTCTGGCCCGGCGCGGCGCCCGCCGCGGACGAGGTCGACGAGGTCTTGGTGCTGGTCCAGCAGGAGCGCTACGCGGAAGCGCGCGAGACGATTGATTCGCTGCTCCGGCGCGACCCCGGCCAGCCGCGCGTGCGGCTGATCAACGGTATCCTGACGGCGCGGGAAGGCCATCCCACGGAGGCGATCGCCATATTCGAGCGACTCCGCGACGACCACCCCGACATGTTCGAGCCGTACAACAACCTTGCGGTACTGTACGCCCAGCAGGACCGGCTCGCGGACGCGCTCGGCGCCCTCAAGGCCGCGTCGGAACGCAAGCCCGACGCCGTGGTCTATGCCAATCTCGGCGACATCTACACGCGTCTGGCGCGACGCGCCTACGCGCGCGCCCGGGATATCCGTACCCACGGCCGCGATGCCGCGGAACCGTCCGGCAGCAGCGCGCCGATTCCCGTGCCCTCGGCGAAACCCATCGAGTCCGCGCCCGAAGGCGGTTCGGTGGCGGAATCGGGGGACGGGCCCGCGCCCGAGCCGACCACCGGGCCAGCGCGGGCAATCGTGGCGACCGGGTCCGAGCCGGTTTCCGACGACACGTTGAGCGGAGAATGCGTGCGCGCCGGAGACTTCAAGGACCGTAGCGCGGCGACCCAGGCCGCGGCATGGATGCAGAGCGAGGGCGCCGAAATCATCGACATCGTGTACGAAAACCGCCAGGACAACGGCATGCACTGGGTCCATCTGCCCCCGGCGGCGAGCCGCGAGGCGGCCCAGAAGACGGTCCGCGAGCTGCGCGGCAAGGGCGTTCGGGATATCGCCATCCTGCGCAGGGACTCCCGGCGCAACGTGGTTTCCCTCGGGGTCTTCGGCAAGAGGAGCAACGCGAACCGCCGGGTCGCCCAGCTGGAGAAGCTGGGCTACCGGGTCGAGGTCACGGCTTCCGGGAAGACCGTCGGCGAGTATGCAGTGCGGGCACGCGCCGGCAGCGCCCGCGCGGCGTTCAACGGCGCCTGGAAGTCGCGCTTTGCCGGATACTCCATCCGCTACGTCGACTGCCCCGCGCGCAGCTGAGACCGGGCCGGCCCTCCGCCGGGGATTTACCGCGTCGGCGCGGCGCGCTATGAGACGCGTCGCGACCGAGCGCACACCGTCACGGAGGACGACGCCATGACCGCAGCCTACGAACCGCCCCGGGTCTGGACCTGGGAACGCGAGAACGGCGGCACCTTCGCCTCCATCAACCGCCCGGTCTCCGGCGCGACGCACGAGACGGCGCTGCCGCGCGGCGCCCACCCCCTGCAGCTCTATTCTCTGGCGACGCCCAACGGCGTGAAGGTGACCGTGATGCTCGAGGAGCTGCTGGCCGCCGGGCACGAGGGCGCGGAGTACGACGCCTGGGTGGTCAATATCCGCGAGGGCGACCAGTTCGGCTCCGGCTTCGTCGCGATCAACCCCAACTCCAAGATTCCGGCGCTGGTGGATCATTCGACGTCCGAACCCACCCGGGTCTTCGAGTCGGGCGCGATCCTGCTCTATCTGGCCGAGAAGTTCGGCGCCTTCCTGCCCGAGCAGGCGAGCGAACGCGCCGAGTGCCTGTCATGGCTGTTCTGGCAGATGGGCTCGGCCCCCTATCTCGGCGGCGGCTTCGGGCATTTCTACGCCTACGCCCCCTACAAGATGGAGTACCCGATCGACCGCTTCACCATGGAGGTGAAGCGCCAGCTCGACGTGCTCGACAAGCGGTTGGGCGAAACGCCCTATGTCGCGGGCGATGCCTACACGATCGCGGACATGGCGATCTGGCCGTGGTACGGCGTGCTGACCACCGGCAGGCTCTATGACGCAGCCGAGTTCCTGGCGGCGGAGGACTACGCCAACGTGGTGCGCTGGTATCGCGAGATCGCCGCCCGCGAGCCGGTGATCCGCGGGCGCAAGGTCAACCGGATCAGCGGCCCGCCGGAGGACCAGCTGCACGAGCGGCACGACGCGTCGGATTTCGAGCTCAGGACCCAGGACAAGCTGGAAGCGGCGGAGTAGGGGGCTCTACCGCGCCCTCAGCACCGCGTGGCAGGCGCGTGGCAGATCGGCCAGCATCAGCGGCGGCCGCCGCTTCTTCGGGTCCGGCGGCGGCGGGTGGAGCGCCGCGCGGCTGAACCACCAGGCGAGCGTCTTGTCGCAGCCCGCGCCGGGCCGTATCGGCGTCTGCGCGACGCAGCGCTCCCCCTTCGGGCAATGCAGGCGCACGTGGAAATGGGTGTCGTGGCCCCACCACGGGCGAACTTTGCGCAGCCAGCGTGCATCCCCCTCGCGCCTCGCCTCGCAGAGGCGGCGCTTGATCGCGGCGTTGACGAAGATGCGCGCGACCGCCCCGTCCCGCGCGGCGGCCTCCAGCACCCTGGAATGCGAGTCGGTCCAGCGCCCGTTCACCCCGAGCCGATCCCGCGCCACCACCGAGTGGGACGAGATCCGCTCGCGCCGGGCCCGGCTCAGCCTCAGGCTGTCCGGCCGACGCAGCCAGATATCGACGTCGAGCCCGATCTGGTGCGAGGCGTGGCCGGTAAGCATCGGGCCGCCACGGGGCTGGCTGATGTCGCCGACATAGAGCCCGGCCCAGCCCACCGCCTGCGCCTTGCGCGCCAGGCGCTCGATGAAGGCGATCATGTCCGGATGACCCCAGCTGCGGTTGCGCGACAGCCGCATCGCCTGCCAGCCCGGCCCGGTCTCCGGCAGCCGCACCCCGCCCGCCAGGCAGCCCGCCGCATAGCGCCCGTGCGCGGCGGCGGCGCCGGGAGCCGGATTCTTCGCACCGCCGAAGGCGAACTTGGCGATCTGCGCCTCGGCTTCGCCGGCGACCGGAGGGAGCGCAAGGCAAGCGGCGCATGCCAGGGCCCATCCGGCTTGCCGCCCGCGCGAGCGCATCGTCAGCGCATTTTCCGGGTCTTGAACAAACGACTCACCGGTGGATTCACGGCCGATCAACCGCAGCAGGGTAGGAAACACGGGCGGGCGCTTCAAGCCGCACGTGCGTTCTGTTCATTGCGCAAACCCATCTACGGTTGTAGAAGCTTATCGGATAGGGCCGACCGAGAGGCGCAGGTAGACCGATGACCAGGCAGATTTCAGGACTCATGGTGGCATTGCTCGTCTCGGCCTGTGCATTCACACCCCACGAGGTGGAAATCTCGGCCACGGCTCCCAAGAGCGAATCCACCATCGGCGCAGGTGTCACGGTCGCATTGCAGGTGATCGACGATCGGGAGTCCACAGTCGTGGGTCAGCGCGGCGCCGGCATGCTGGACGCCGACATCACCGTCAAGGACATCCTGTCGGTTCTGAACACCGAACTGACCGAAGGCCTGAAAGCCAACGGCTTCAAGGTTGGTGTTCCAGGCTCGACCGCCGACGCCGAAATCGAAGTGAGGCTGAGGGCTCTCAAGTTCTTCATCGAATCGGGCTTCTTCACCGGCGCAGAGAACACGAGCGTTGTCCTCGCCGTGGAAGCCGAGAAGAGAGGCCAGGACTTCGACCGGACGTACCGATCGAGCAGCGAGAAACGAACAATCTTCATTCCAGGCGGCGGATCGATCGACGCCAAGCTCAACGCCGCCTTGACGGACGTGCTGGGTCGAATAGTCCGCGACCGGAAATTGCTGGACTTTCTTGCCGGCTAGGCAGGGGGCACCCCAGCCGCGGCCTCGCCCGCCCCCGCTCAGCCGCTGCGGACGGCGGGGCCGGAGGTGACGGCCTGGGTCGAGAAGCCGATCAGGTCGAGCAGGATATCCGCGCCGACGGCGATCACCGCCATGGCCAGGAACGCGAGCAGCATGGCTCTCATCGACTCATCTCCCGATCCGTGGTCGCGCGCTTGAGGAAGGCGATCAGGTCGTCCCGGTCGGCCGGCTTGACGATGCGCTGCATCGGCATCTTCGAGCCCGGAATATAGTGGTCCGGGCCCAGGTCGAACAGCGCGTCGATGGTGCCTTCGTTCCACACGATGTCCGAGGTCCTGAGCGTCCGCGAGTACCTGTAGCCCGCCAGCGTGCCGGCGCGGCGTCCGAATATGCCGAACAGGGTGGGGCCGGCGCGGCGCCGCCCGTCAGGCCCGAGCGCGTGGCAGATCGAGCACTTGCGCTGGAACTGGCGCTCGCCGTTGGTCATCGTCGCCGGCTTCTTGAGGAAGGTCCGTTCCTCCCGGGTCATCTTCGCACCCCTGCCGAGCGAATCCACCGGCCAGCTATACATCGCGTCGTCCAGCCCGCCGGCGTGGATGTTCTTGCCGTCCGCCGAGAACCGGAGCGCCCAGACCGGCCCCCGCAGGGTGGCGCGGAAATTGCGCAGCACCGACCAGGACCGGACGCCGATCACCTTGATGAACCCCTCGCCGTCGCCGACGGCGAGGATGGAGAAATCCGCATTGGCCGCCATCGCCAGGATGGGGGTACGGGAAGAGGTGAAGTCGGCGATCCGCTTTCCGCTCAGCGAATCGACCACCCGCACCGTCCCGTCGAGCGAGCCGTAGGCCAGCCATTTCCCCGCGTCGTTCAGCACCAGCGTGTTGACGCCGAATCCGTGACGCAGGAAGAACCGCTTGCGCGTGCCCCTGACCGGGTCCCAGGTGCGGATCGTGCCGTCCGCCGAGGCCGAATAGAGCGTCCTGCCGTCCGCCGTGAAGGCGACGTCGCTGACATTGGAGCGGTGGCCCTTGAGAAAGCGCGGCTTGCCGCCGTCGAGCGGCCATAGCCCGATCCAGCCGTCCCACGCCGCCGAGGCCACGGTCTTTCCGTCGGGTGACAGCTCGAGCGCGTGGACCTTGTTCTTGTGGCCGCCCAGGCGCCGTCCCTCGCCGGTGCGGAGGTCCCACAGATAGAGCTGGAAGTCGTCGCCCGCCGACACCGCCCGGTTCTCGTCGACGAAGCGCACCGCGTTGACCGCCGCGCGGTGCGCCTCCAGCCAGACCGGCGTCTTGCCGCGCCACAGCCCGACCGAGAAGTCGAAGCTCGCCGTCAGGATGCGGCTGCCGTCCGGCGAGACGTCGATCCCCTTGATCGGCCCGCCGTGACCCTTGAGCGTGAAGAAGTCCCCCGCCGCGGCGAGCGACGGGATCAGGACCAGCGCCGCGACTAGCGCCCGGAACGCCATCTCATTCGGCGGGCGCGGCCGGGGCTTCCCGGGAGGCGGCTTCCTGCTCCTCGGCGACCACCTCCTCGTACCACAGCGAATGGTGCTCCTTGGCCCATTGCCTGTCGACCTCGCCCGATTCCATCGACTCGAACGCGCCTTCCATGCCGACCGAGCCGAGATAGATATGCGCGATGATGATCGCGATGAATACGAAGGCGACGACGGTGTGCCAGAGCTGGGCGTATTGCATCTCCTCGTGCGGCGTCATCTCCGTCTGCAGCTCGCCCATGCCGAACAGCTGCGGCAGGCCGAGCGCGTTCAGGATCTCGAAGGTCTTGGCGAACATCGGCATCTCGAACGGGAACAAGAGAGACAGCCCGGATGCCGAGATCGAGATGCCGAGGACGATGACGATCCAGAAGACGATCTTCTGCCCGGCGTTGAACTTGCGCGCCGGCGGGTGCACGTGCTTGGAGAACAGCCCGCCGCCCTTGGCGAGCCAGATCAGATCCGCCCGGTTGGGCACGTTGTGCACCACCCAGCAGACGAACACCATGACCAGCGCCACGATGAAGGCCCAGGCGACGTTGTTGTGGATCCACTTCGACGCGAGCGCGATGACCGAGAAGAAGTCCTTGCCGAAGACCGGGATCAGCGCGAACCGCCCGAACAGCGTGATCAGCCCGCTGAGCCCGAGCAGGATGAAGGAGCCGGCAAGCAGCCAGTGGCTGAACCGCTCGATGGCGCTGAAGCGGAGGATCGTCCGGCCGGTCTTCTCGCCCTCGATGCGGATCGGGCCGCGGATGGAGAGATAGACCAGGACCACCACGATCATCGCGACCAGCAGCCACCCGCCCCATATCAGCAGCGGACCCTTCCTGAGCTCCAGCCACCACATGCCGGAGTCCTGGATGATGATGTCCATCGCGGGGCCCCGCGCGGACACGGTGACGTCGGCGCTGCCGTAGCGCAGCGCGCGGAACACCTCGGAGTCCGACGCGCCGCCCAGCGTGCCGAGCTGGGCGGCGATCCCGGCCGCCTTGGCGGGATCGCCGACCGCCTGGCGGCGGAAGTCGTCGTCGAGCTTCTCGCCGCGTTGCCGGGCGAGGATGTCCTCCAGGGTCTGGGCGCCGCCGGTCGAGGCGCGAGGCGCCTCCGGCTTCGCCGCGCCGCCCTGCTGGGCCGTGGCCGGCGCCCAGGCGAGCGGCGTCACGGCCAGCGTCAGGATCAGCAGCCTGCAAAACGTCTTGATCATGGATCGGGACCTCGTACGCATCCAAAAGGCACACGGGCGGGCTTGCGCCCGCCCGCTCAAGCCGTCCGCCGCGGAGGGCGGTCTCCCGCCCCCCGCGCGATACGGATCAGCTGCCCTTCTGGCCGTAGGCGGTGCCCCAGCCCCAGGCGCCGGTGCCGAAGCCCCGGGCCACCACGCGTTCGCGGTAGATGCCGGAAACGACATCTCCGTCGCCCGCGAGCAGCGCCTTGGTGGCGCACATCTCGGCGCAGAGCGGCAGCTTGCCTTCCGCGATCCGGTTGCGCCCGTACTTGGCGAACTCGGCCGTCGAGTGGGTCTCCTCCGGGCCGCCGGCGCAGAACGTGCACTTGTCCATCTTGCCGCGGGACCCGAAATTGCCCGCCTGTGGGAACTGCGGCGCGCCGAACGGGCACGCGTAGAAGCAGTAGCCGCAGCCGATGCAGAGGTCCTTGGAGTGCAGGACCACCCCGTCGTCGGTCTGATAGAAGCAGTCGACCGGGCAGACCGCCATGCACGGCGCGTCCGAGCAGTGCATGCAGGCCACCGAGATCGACCGTTCGCCCGGCTTGCCGTCATTGATCGTGACGACCCTCCGCCGGTTGATCCCCCACGGCACCTCGTGCTCGTTCTTGCACGCGGTCACGCAGGCATTGCACTCGATGCAGCGCTCGGCGTCGCAGAGGAATTTCGCTCTTGCCATCTCTGTTCCCTCCTTATGCCGCGTAGACCTTGCAGAGAGTCGTCTTCGTCTCCTGCATCAGCGTGACCGAGTCGTAGCCGTAGGTCTGCGCGGTGTTGCTGCTTTCGCCCAGCACGAAGGGGTCGGCGCCCTCGGGATACTTGTGCCGGAGGTCCTTGCCCTGGAAGTGCCCGCCGAAGTGGAAGGGCATGAACACCACCCCGGCCCCGACGCGTTCGGTGACCATGGCCATCACCTTGACCTTGGCCCCCTCGGCACCCTCGACCCAGACCTGCGCCCCGTTCCTGACGCCGAGATCGTTGGCGTCGCGCGGGTTGATCTCCACGAACATGTCCTGCTGAAGCTCGGCGAGCCAGCGGTTGGACCGCGACTCGTCGCCGCCGCCCTCGTACTCGACGAGACGGCCCGAGGTGAGGATCAGCGGATAGTCCTTGGAGAAATCCTTCTTCTGGATCGAGGCGTACATGGTGGGCAGGCGGTAGAGCTTCCGATCCGAATAGGTCGGATAGTCCTTCACCAGATCGCGGTCCGGAGCGTAGAGCGGCTCCCTGTGCAGCGGGATCGGATCCGGGAAGTTCCACACCACCGCACGCGCCTTGGCGTTGCCGAACGGTGCGCACTCATGCTTGATCGCGACCCGCTGGATGCCGCCCGAAAGGTCGGTCTTCCAGTTGGTCTTCGCACCGGCCACGGCGTCGATCGCGGCACGCTCGTCTGCCGTGAGGTCCTTGTCCCATCCCAGATCCATCAGCATCTGCATGGTGAACTCGGGATAGCCGTCCTGGATCTCCGAACCGGCCGAGTACACGCCCTCGGCCAGCAGGTTCTGGCCGTTGCGCTCCACGCCGAACCGGGCGCGGAAGGTCAGCCCGCCCTCCGAGACACGCTTGGACATGTCGTAGAGGTTGGGCGTGCCGGGGTGCCCCATCTTGGCGGTGCCCCAGCACGGCCACGGCATGCCGTAGTAGTCGCCGTCCGCCGGTCCTCCCACGGCCAGCAGCGTCGTCTTGTCGAACGTGTGCTGGTTGGCCATGTGCAGCTTGAGGCGATCCGGCGACTGGCCGGTATAGCCGATGGTCCACATGCCCGCGTTGATCTCGAGGGTGATGTCCTCGACGCTCGGCTCGTCGCCGTCCAGCTTGATGTTGCGGAAGAACCGGTCCGCCCAGCCGAACTTCTTGGCGAACTTCGCCATGATCACCTGGTCGGGCAGGCTCTCGAACACCGGCTCGACCACCTTTTCGCGCCACTGGATCGAGCGGTTCGACGCGGTCACCGAGCCGTAGGTCTCGAACTGGGTCGAGGCCGGCAGCAGGTACACCCCGTCGGTGCGGTCGTGAAGCACCGCGGAGACGGTGGGATACGGGTCGATCACGACCAGCATGTCCAGCTTCTCCATGGCGGTCTTCATTTCCACCAGGCGGGTCTGCGAGTTGGGGGCGTGGCCCCAGAGCACCATGGCGCGGACGTTGTCCGGCTGGTCCATGTTCTTCTTGTCTTCCAGAACGCCGTCGATCCATCGGGACACCGGGATGCCCTTCAGGTTCATCAGCTTCTTTTCCTTGCCGTCGGCGGTCTTGAGGGTCGCGAACTGCCCCTTGAGCCAGTTCAGATCCTCCTTCCAGACCCGCGCCCAGTGCGCCCAGGCGCCGGCCGAGAGGCCGTAATAGCCGGGCAGGGTGTGGGACAGGATGCCGAGGTCGGTGGCGCCCTGGACGTTGTCATGGCCGCGGAAGATGTTGGTGCCGCCGCCCGAGGTGCCCATGTTGCCCAGCGCCAGCTGCAGCACGCAGTAGGCCCGCGTGTTGTTGTTGCCGTTGGTGTGCTGGGTGCCGCCCATGCACCAGATCACGGTGCCGGGGCGGTGGTTGGCCATGGTGCGGGCGACGCGGCGAAGCTGCGAGCCCGGCGTGCCGGTCACGCGTTCGACCTCCGCCGGATTCCACTTCTTCACCTCCTCGCGGATCTGGTCCATGCCCCAGACGCGGGTGCGGATGAACTCCTTGTCCTCCCACCCGTTCTCGAAGAGATGCCAGAGAATGCCCCAGATCAGCGCCACGTCCGAGCCCGGGCGGAACCGCACGTACTCGTCGGCATGCGCCGCGGTCCGGGTGAACCGGGGATCGCAGACGATCAGCGGCGCGTTGTTCTGCTCCTTCGCGCGCAGCACGTGCAGCAGCGAGACCGGATGGGCCTCCGCCGGGTTGCCGCCGATGAGGAAGATCGCGCGGCTGTTGTGGATGTCGTTGTAGGAGTTGGTCATGGCGCCGTAGCCCCATGTGTTGGCAACTCCCGCGACCGTGGTGGAGTGGCAGATCCGCGCCTGGTGGTCGACGTTGTTCGAGCCCCAGTAGGCGGCGAACTTGCGGAACAGATAGGCCTGCTCGTTGGAGAACTTGGCCGAGCCCAGCCAGTAGACGCTGTCCGGCCCGCTCTCCTTGCGGATCTGCATCATGCCGTCGCCGATCTCGGCGATCGCCTGATCCCAGCTGATCCGCTGCCACTTCCCGCCGGCCTTCTTCATCGGGTATTTGAGCCGGCGTTCGCCGTTGGCGTGCTCGCGTACCGCCGCACCCTTGGCGCAATGAGCGCCGAGGTTGAACGGGCTGTCCCAGCCGGGCTCCTGGCCGACCCAGACGCCGTTATTGACCTCCGCCATCACGGTGCAGCCGACCGAGCAGTGGGTGCACACCGACTTGGCGGTCTTCACCGCCCCCCGGACGGCTTTCTGCGCGCTCGCCCCGGTGACCATCCCGCCGGTGGCGCCGATCGCCGCCAGCCCGCCGATGGCGAGGCCGGAGCCGCGGATGAAGGTCCGCCGGTCGACCGATGTCTGCGAAATGTTCGAAAGGAGCGAAGTCCGCTGGGGGCGTCTCGCAACCCCGTTGGTCTTTTTCCTCAACATTTTCAATCTCCCTGCGGCGCCCCGGCTAGGCCGGGCCGCCTGGTTTCGCGTCGCGACGGCGAAGGGGCGTCTCGCAACCCTGTACCGTCCTTCCGACCGGATGGGTCAGAAGCGGGCGCTCTCGAAATAGGCGCGGGTATGAGGCGTGTCCCGCAGCCCTTCGCCGGTGTCCTCCACCGTCGCCGCCTCGGCCACGGTCCCCGTCGCGGCCGCCACGGCGGCTGCCGGAACCGATAGCGAGGCGAGCTTGAGGAAGTCGCGGCGCTTCGTCGGTTCGCCCTTTGTTCCGTTGGGCATTGATCCTCCTCCATTGACTCACGTCAAGTGTAGCACAGGTTTTCTTATGGGTGCTAGCCGGAAATCAGACGGAAGGCCTCTTTCTCGATCTCCATGAAGGCCCGCCCGGCCGAGCCCACCGGCGCGTAAAACACCGAGTTCCTCGCGCTTTCCAGATCGGCGAAGAAATGACCGGCCCACGGCTCGACATGCCGGTCGAAGAATCCCCTCGTGCGGTCGAGCGGCACCGGCGCGCCGAACCGACCGGTAATCATCCCGGCCATCATCTCCAGCAGGCTGGCGATGTGGTCCTCGGGCTCGAAGACGTCGTCGGCGCGGACGATGCCAAGCGCCTTCATGTCCTCCCTGAGCACGGCCAGCGGCTTCTCGTTGAGGAAGCCGGTGAGGTAGTAGCTGCCATAGGGCAGCAGCTCGCCCCTTCCGAGCCCGACGAACAGCGTGTTGTACTCGTCCTCGACGGCGCCCGGCGTGGTCGCGGCGGCGATCCGCCCGAGCGTCTGGATCGCGCGCCCGACCTCGCTGTCGTCGCCGCCGAGCGCGGCCGACTTTTGCAGCAGCTCCGCGTCGGGCGGGCGGGCGAGCAGCGCGGCCAGGAAGTCGTACATGCCGGCGCGCAGCCGGTCCTCTTCCGGGATGCGCGCGTCGGTTTCGGCTTGCGTCATCGGTCTCGGTCTCCCGGGTCCGGGTCGGCGAAGGCGAAGCGCATGCGCCGCGCGGCCCGCGGCTCCGCCGGGATTTCTTCCTCATCGCCGGGAAGCGGGTCCCCGGCGGCGGTCTCCGCCGGCTCGCCGCCGTCCCCGGGCTCGTCTTCCGGCGGCGCGGCGTCCTGGTCCTCGTCCTGCTCCTCCGCCTCGGGCGGCGCCTCGTCGTCGGCCTCGGCGGCCTCGGCGAGGTCCTCGTCGCGCAGCATCCCCTTGCCCACCCGGTAGACCGACTGGAGGTCGGCGATCACCGTGGCGGCGTCGGTGAAATCCTCGCCGTAGTCGAGCAGCTCGTCGAGATTGGCGAGCACCGGGTTGGAGAGCCAGAGCCGGCGCAGCGCGCGGCGGCGCAGCCGCTCCGGCACCGCCTTGGCCATGAAGGCGGCGAAGTCGTCGCCCTTGCCGAGCGAGTCGGGGTCGGGCAGGTCGAGCTCGGCCAGCACCTCCTCGTCGGGCCTCTCTTCCAGCGCCCGGCGCTCGGCTTCCGCCCCGGCGTCGTCGCGGGCCGCGTCCGCGGCGCGCTTCTCCGCCTCGACCGCTTCCCTGCGCCGCGTCCAGAAATCCCCGTGCTCGCTCAATGCACCCGCTCCCCGCCCGGGCGGCGCGGCGCCCGGTAGACGTCGGTGAGCTGGCGGATGCGCGGATCGCCCCTGCCGTCCTCCGCCTCGCCCTGCTTGCGGTTGTCGCGCTTGCGCTTGACGAACTCCTCGTCCTCGTGGTGCTCGTCGACGAACTGGCGCACCAGCGCCGCCAGGGCTTCCGGCATCGGCACCTGCTCGACGATCTCCTCGCCGCTGTCCAGATAGTCCTGCGCCTCGTAGGGCGAGGCGGTCGCCAGCAGCACCTCGACCGGCCGCGCCTCGTCCCCGGCCTCGCGCAGCACCACGTAGACCGCCGGCATCTCGGTCGCGAGCTCGGCGAGATAGGCTTCGGTGTCGGACGGCCAGAGCTCCATCGCCACGGTGGCGGCGTGGTACTCGACGGTCTCGCCCTCGCGGCGCAGCTCCCGCCACTCCGCCTCGCCCGCGCCCGGCAGCACCGCGACCACCCGCCACGACCAGCGCGCCCAGCGGGTGACTCCGGGGGTCTTGCGGATCACGATGCCGAGCGGCACCGAGGTGTCGCTCGGGCGCATGACCCGCACCGCTTTCTGTTCCGACAAGCCCGGCTCCCGACCGTGAGGACCGGCGGATTATCCTTCGAAGCGCCATCCGGCGCAAAAGCAAATGCGGCGCCCCCCCGAGGGGGGGGCGGGCCGAAAAGGGGGGGGGGGGGGGGGGGGGGGGGGGGGGGGGGGGGGGGGGGGGGCCCCCCCCTGTGCCCGGGCTTTTTACCCTTCCACGCCCCACCCGGCCAAAACCAAAAGCGGCCCCCCCCTAGCTCCAGCCCCCCAAAAAGCCGGGGATTCACGATCGGGGGGCATGACGCAGGGGGTGGGCGCGAGCCGCCGCCAAACGCCTTGCCACGCCCCGCTCGCCGGGCCTAGGCTGCGCGACGCCAACCGCGCCGGGCCGCCGGGCCGGGGAGGACGCGTTGCCGAAAACCCTCGTTCTGTGCGACTGCCTGGGCAGCCAGGCGGTCGACCGCGACGCCATCGGGGCCGATGCCGAGCTGGTGTGCACGCGCATCCACACCGCGCTCTGCACCACCGAGATCGAGGACGCGGCCAAGGCGATCGCCGGCGGCGAGGCGATCGTCGCCTGCCGGCAGGAGCGCCCGCGCTTCGAGGAGCTGGCGGACGAGATCGGCGCCCCGATGCCGGATTTCGTCGACATCCGCGACCGCGCCGGCTGGTCGGACGAGGCCCGGGACGCCGGCCCCAAGCAGGCCGCCCTGGTGGCCGAGGCGCTGCTGCCGCCCGCCGCCGCGCGCACCGTCGACGTCGAATCCGAGGGGCGCTGCCTGATCCTCGGCAAGTCGGCGGTGGCGCTGCCCGCCGCCGAGCGGCTGTCAGGGACGCTCGCGGTGACGGTGCTGCTGTCGGATGCCGCCGACGACTTGCCGCTCGACCGCGGCTTCGATGCGATCGCCGGCAATCTGGTGCAGGCCTCGGGCGCGCTCGGCGGCTTCGGCCTGCGCATCGACGGGTTCCGCCAGGTCGAGCCCGGCGGGCGCGGCGGCTTCCGGCTGACCGAGCCGCGCGACGGCGCGCGGTCGGAATGCGACCTGATCCTCGACCTCTCCGGCGGGACTCCGCTGTTCCCCGCGCACGCCAAGCGCGAGGGCTATCTGCGGGCCGACCCGCGCGACCCCAATGCGGTGGCGGCGGCGGTGTTCGAAGCCGGCCAGACGGTCGGCACCTTCGAGAAGCCGCTATACGTTCGCCTCGACGAGACGCTGTGCGCCCACTCGCGGGCCGGCCAGCCGGGCTGCTCCAAGTGCCTCGATTCCTGCCCGACCTCGGCGATCTCGCCGGCCGGCGACCACGTGGCGCTCGATCCCATGGTGTGCGCCGGCTGCGGCGCCTGCGCCGCGCTCTGCCCGTCGGGCGCGATCTCCTACGACGCGCCGCCGATCGCGGCGCTGTTTCGCCGCATGGAGACGCTGGCGCAGGCCTTTCGCGCGGCGGGCGGGGCGGCGCCGCGCCTGCTGGTGCTCGATTCGGAGTTCGGCGCCGAGATGGTGGCGCTGTTCGCCCGCTTCGGCCGCGGGCTGCCGGCCGACGCGATCCCGCTGGAGCTCGAGACGCTGGCGAGTTTCGGCCATGCCGAGATGCTGGCCGCGCTGGCGCTCGGCTTCGCCCATGTCGACATCCTGCTCGCGCCCCAGACCGAGCGCGAGGTGCTGGAGGGCGAGATGGCGCTGGCCCGGGCGATGGGCGCGGACGGGCGTCTCCGCCTGCTCGACCTCGGCGACCCCGACGCGCTGGGCGAGGCGCTCTACGATGCGGAGACCGCGCCGCCCGCGGCCGAGCCGGTCCTGCCGATGGGCTCGCGCCGCCAGGTGGCGCGGCTCGCCGCGAAGGCGCTCAACCCCGACAGCGCGGACGTCCTCGACCTGCCCGCGGGCGCGCCCTACGGCGCGATCGAGGTCGACAAGGAGGCGTGCACGCTCTGCCTCGCCTGCGTCTCGCTGTGTCCGTCCGGCGCGCTCGCCGACAACCCCGACAAGCCGCAGCTCCGCTTCCAGGAGGATGCGTGCCTGCAATGCGGGCTCTGCCGCCAGGTCTGCCCGGAGAACGCGGTGACCCTCAAGCCGCAATTCGACCTCTCCGACGCCGCCTTCGACCAGCAGGTGCTGAACGAGGAAGAGCCCTACGCGTGCATCGAATGCGGCAAGCCCTTCGGGGTGAAGTCGACCGTCGAGCGCATCGCAGCCCAGCTCGCCGGCAAGCACTCGATGTTCGAGACCGAGCAGGCGTCGCGCATGATCCGGATGTGCGACGACTGCCGCATCGGCGCGCAATACCATTCCGAGAACAACCCCTTCGCCGCCGGCGACCGCCCCCGCGTCCGCGTCACCGACGACTACTTCTCCAAGCGCCGGGATCACTGACGGAGGAGTCCGGCAGTGTCGCCGTTCCGAAGTTCGTTGCCGTTCGATGCCCTGTCTCTCCCCCCGTCATGCCCGGACTCGTTCCGGGCATCCATGGTCGGGGCAGGGTCCGGACGTGGCCGGAGGTGGCGAGGCGGCGGCAGCATGGATGGCCGGAACAAGCCCGGCCATGACGCGGTGGGGACGGGATTCGAAGAGACAGGAATTTCTGAAGCCGGACAGTAGGATGGGTCGCATTGGCTATGCCCGGGCCATTGCGCGTCAATTCCCTGACAACCCTGTTCGCGGAACAGACCGGGCAATGCGTCGATTGCGGGCGTGGGGTCTCGCTGCCTTTGCAGCTGCGGCAATGCCACATCGAGCATTTCAGGCCGCGCTCCAGACACCCCGGGCTACAGCTCGACGACGCCAACCTGTTCCTGAGCTGCGGACCCGAGGGCGGGCGCGGCCCCCGGCAAACCTGCGGCAACCGCAAGGACGACCGGTTCGACGAGGACTACCGCCGCGCATTGGGGAAGAACAGTTGCCGGCCGTCGATGCGGTGGGCGGCGATGGCGGCCTGGCCCTCTTCGGACAGCATCCAGTCAACGAATCTTTCGGCCAACGCCGCCTTCACATTGGGATGGCGGGACTTGCTCACGGCGACGATGCCGTACTGGTTGAACAGCCGCGGATCGCCCTCGACCAGCACGCGGTGGCCGCGCTTGTTGCCGAAGGCGATCCAGCTGGCGCGATCGCTCAGCGCGTAGGCGCCCATCCCGATCCCCACGTTGAGCGTCGCCCCCATGCCGGAGCCGGTCTCGCGGTACCAGCGCCCGGAATGCGCCGCCGGGTCGATGCGCGCGGCCCGCCACAGCCTGAGCTCCGCCTTGTGGGTGCCGCTGTCGTCGCCGCGCGAGGCGAAGG
>JAPPGP010000163.1 GCA_028821395.1 Defluviicoccus sp. | reverse complement strand
GCCCGGCCCCGTCGCCGCGCCGGCCCCGGGCGAAACCGTCAGGCTGTCGACCATGCGCCGCGTGATCGCCGAGCGGATGGCGGAATCCAAGGCGACCGTGCCCCATTTCTACCTCACCGTCGACTGCGAGATCGACGAGCTGCTCAAGGTGCGGGGTGAGATCAACAAGCGGATCGAGACGGCGCGGGTATCGGTCAACGACATCGTCATCCGGGCCTCGGCGCTGGCGCTCCGCGAGGTCCCGGCCGCCAACGTTTCCTGGGCCGGCGAAGGCTCGATGACGCAGCACGGCACGGTCGACATCTCGGTCGCGGTGGCGATCCCGGGCGGGCTGGTCACCCCGATCGTCAGGAACGCCGACGTCAAGGGCCTGGTCGAGATCGCGACCGAAATGAAGGCCCTCGCGGCGCGGGCGCGCGAGGGCAAGCTCACCCCGGAGGAGTATCAGGGCGGCAGCTTCTCGATCTCCAATCTCGGGATGTACGGGGTCAAGAGCTTCGATGCGGTGATCAACCCGCCGCAGGCCTGCATTCTCGCGGTCGGCGCGGGCGAGCCGCGGCCGGTGGTGCGCGACGGCGCGGTCGTTCCCGCGACCGTCATGTCGTGCACGCTGTCGGTCGATCACCGCGTGGTGGACGGGGCCATCGGCGCCGAGCTGCTGGGCGCGATCAAGCGGAACATCGAGTATCCGCCGGCGATGCTGGCCTGATCAGGGATTTCGTCCATGGCCCGGCATTCCTTCGATATCGCCGTGATCGGCGGCGGGCCCGGCGGGTACGTGGCGGCGATCCGCGCCGCCCAGCTCGGCATGAAGGCCTGCGTGGTCGAACGCGCGCATCTCGGCGGGATCTGCCTCAACTGGGGCTGCATCCCGACCAAGGCGCTGCTGCGGGCCTCGGAAATCAACCACCTGCTCGGCCGGCTCGATGCCTTTGGCTTCGCCGCGGACGGGGTCGCCTTCGACCTCGGAAAGATCGTCAAGCGCTCGCGCGATGTCGCAGGGCGTCTGAGCGCCGGGATCGGTCACCTGATGAAGAAGAACGGGGTTGCCATCATCGAAGGGCAGGGCAGGCTGGCGGGCGCCGGGCGGGTTGCGGTGGAACGCGACGGCGCGCTCGCCGAGGAGATCGCCGCGCCCCGAATCGTGCTCGCCACCGGGGCGCGGGCGCGCGCCCTGCCGGGGCTGGAGCCGGATGGCGAACGGGTCTGGACCTATCGAGAGGCGATGGTCCCGACCGCGATGCCGTCCTCGCTCCTGGTCATCGGATCGGGGGCGATCGGAATCGAGTTCGCGAGCTTCTACCGCGACCTGGGGGCCGAGGTGACGGTGGTCGAGATCCTCGACCGTATCCTTCCGATAGAAGATGAAGAAATTTCTATACTTGCCCGAAAAGCTTTTGAAAAACAGGGAATGGAAGTTCTCACGGAGGCCGCCGTGACCGGGCTGGTTCACGAAGGCGATGGCGTCGGGGCGACTATCGAATCGGGCGGTCAAACACGCGAGATCGATGTCGAGAGGGCGATCCTGGCGGTCGGGATCGTCGGCAATGTGGAGGACATCGGGCTCGAAGGCACCGGCGTCGAGGTCGATCGCGGCCATGTCGTGGTCAACCGCTGGTGCGAGACCGGGGAGGACGGCGTCTACGCGATCGGCGATCTGGTCGGGCCGCCCTGGCTGGCCCACAAGGCGAGCCACGAGGGGGTGATGTGCGTCGAGCGCATCGCCGGCATGGAGACCCATCCGCTCGACGTCTCGCGCATCCCGGGCTGCACCTATTGCCGGCCGCAGGTGGCGAGCATCGGCCTCACCGAGGCGGCGGCGAAGGCGGAGGGCCGCGAGGTCAGGATCGGCCGTTTCCCCTATCTCGCGAACGGCAAGGCGATTGCGCTCGGCGACGACGAGGGGCTGGTCAAGACGGTCTTCGACGCCGCGACCGGCGAATTGCTGGGCGCGCACATGATCGGCGCCGAGGTGACCGAGCTGATCCAGGGCTTCGCCATCGCAAAGACGCTGGAGACCACCGAGGCCGAGCTCATGGAGACCGTCTTCCCGCACCCGACGCTCTCCGAAATGATGCACGAGTCGGTGCTTGACGCTTACGGGCGGGCGCTTCATTTCTAGATCGACGGCCATGCGGTTGCCCCGATGAACAGCGCAAGCCCAGCCATCCGCCATCCGGAGAAGATCGGCCGCGCGGACAGCCCGATCCCGCGCAAGCCGCCATGGATCCGCGTGCGCGCTCCGGTTTCGCCGGTCTTCGGCGAAACCCGCGGCGTGCTCCGCGAGCTCGGGCTGACGACGGTGTGCGAGGAAGCGGCGTGCCCCAATATCGGCGAGTGCTGGGCCCAGCGCCACGCGACGATGATGATCCTGGGCGCGATCTGCACCCGCGCCTGCGCGTTCTGCAACGTCGCGACGGGATCGCCGGAACGCGTCGACCCGGGCGAGCCCGGACGGGTCGCCGAGGCGGTGGCAACGCTCGGCCTCCGCCACGTCGTCATCACCTCGGTCGACCGCGACGACCTCGACGATGGCGGGGCGGGGCATTTCGCCCGCGTCATCGGCGCCATCCGGGCGCGGGACCCGGCAACCACGATCGAGGTGCTGACGCCCGATTTCCTGAGAAAGGACGGGGCGGTCGAACGGGTGGTCGGGGCCCGCCCGGATGTCTACAACCATAACCTGGAGACCGTGCCGAGGCTCTACCCCACGGTCAGGCCGGGGGCGCGGTATTTTCATTCCCTGAAGCTGCTCGACCGGGTCAAGCAGCTCGATCCAGCGATGTTCACCAAGTCCGGGCTGATGGTCGGGCTCGGCGAGAGCCGCGAGGAGGTGCACCAGGCGATGGACGACCTGCGCTCGGCGGATGTCGATTTCCTGACCGTCGGCCAGTACCTCCAGCCGACGCCCAAGCATCACCCGATCGACCGGTTCTGGGAGCCCGCGGAGTTCGAGGACCTGGCCAGCATGGCCAGGGGCAAGGGCTTCCTGATGGTCTCCGCGACGCCGCTCACCCGCTCGTCCTACCACGCCGACCGCGACTTCGACGCGTTGCGGGCGGCGCGCCTTGCATCCGGCTGACCCCGATGCCGAGCCACGCCGAACGCCGCTACGCGGCTTACGCGCCCGCCCAGATCTACGAGCTGGTGGCCGATGTCGAGAGCTACCCGGCGTTCCTGCCCTGGTGCACCGATTGCCGGATCTACAGCCGCGCGGACAACGTGCTGCACGCCAGGCTCGGGGTCGGATTCAAGGTGATCCGCGAGAGCTTCCGGTCCCGGGTGACGCTTGACCCGATCGAACGCATCGACATCGCCTATCTCGACGGCCCGTTCCGCCATCTCGACAGCCGCTGGAAGTTCAGCCCGAAGGACGACGGCTGCCTGATCGACTTCTTCATCGACTTCGAGTTCCGCTCGCTGCTGCTGCGCAAGATCATGGGACCGCTGTTCAACGAGGTGGTCCGGCGCAGCGTCGGCGCCTTCGTCGCGCGGGCGGATGCGCTGTACGGACCCGGGAGGGCGGGGGGCGCACCGGCCCGGCGGGCCGTCCCCGCGGCTCAGAAATAGATCCGGCCCTCGATCCGTTCGACCGGATCGCTCGCTGCCCGGCGCGGCCGGGGCAGATTCGCGGCGGCGACCGCCGCCAGCACCGCGTCGAGCGCATCGCCACCCCGGTCGTCGATGATCCGATTCCAAACCGGTTTGTCAGGTTTGTTCAATAATCCATTGTTTATCAGTGTATTCATGAGCTTCATCCTGGAGTCCCGCAGGACCTGGCCGCGTCCCTTGTAGGAGACGTAGAGATCGAGCCGCTTGAGCAGGGAGGCGGGGCAGGTCTCGGCGAGCAGAATCTTGCCGGACGCCGGGGCCTGCATCGGAATAACCCGTGCCGCGCCGGACTCCACCAGCGGCCGGAGCACGCCCCCGATCCCGGCATGGGTCTGGCGGTAAAGTCTCAAATTGTAGGCGGAGAACGGCACCTTCGCCTCGGCATCGGTGCATCGCTTGAGCTCGCGCCCACCGGCAGCGCGCCGGCACTCGGCCCGGAGCGATTCGGGGTCGGGGTAGCGGGTGAAGAAGCCCCGCAAGAAATCTTCCCAGGCCGTCTCCTCGATCAGCGAGCGGGGCAGGCTGAAGGGGAAGTCGAGACCGGCCGCGGCGCGCCGTTCGCCCGCGAGGAAATCCCTCAGCGCCGCCAGGGCCGCTTCGCGGTCCCGCGCGCCGCCGTACAGCTCCCGCGCCGGCAGGCAGTCGTCCAGGGTCAGCCGGCCCGCTTGCTGCGTTCCCACGGCGATCCAGATGTGGTCCCCGGCATGGCGGGCGCCGGAAAAATCGACCCCGATAACGCGCCGGCGCGTCACCCCGCTAGGCGTCCGACCAGCGCCAACGCGGCCAGCACCGAGGAGTCCCGGACCGCCGTCCGGTCGCCGGCGAACAGAAAGCGCTCGTGCAGCGTGGCGCCTTCCCGCCGGGCGGCCGCGATGTGGACCAGGCCGACCGGCTTGGCCGGGCTGCCGCCGCCGGGTCCCGCGACCCCCGTGATGCCGACGGCGATGTCGGCGCGGCTGTTGGCGAGCCCGCCCTCGGCCATGGCGCGGGCGACCTCTTCGCTCACCGCGCCATGCGCCGCGATCAGCGCCGCCGGCACCGAAGCGAGCTCGGTCTTGGCCTCGTTGGTGTAGGTGACGAGGCCGCGCTCGACCACGTCGGACGAGCCGGCGATGGCGGTGAGCGCGCCGGCGAGCAGCCCGCCGGTGCAGGATTCCACCGTCGCCACCGTCAGCCCTTCGGACCGGCAGCGTCGAAGCAGGGCTTCGGATGCGCTTAAGATCTCTTCGTTCAAGCCAGGACCCCCCGTGCCAGCCATACCCCGGCGAGCGCGTAGACCCCGGCGAGCGCGTCGTCGGCCATGACCCCGAACCCGCCCTTCAGTTTACGGTCGGCCCAGGAGGTGGGCCACGGCTTGAAGATGTCGGCGATACGGAACAGGACGAAGCCGAGCGCGAACTGCCAGAACTCCACGGCCGCCGGGAGCAGCGCCGCGAGCTGGCCGGCGACTTCGTCGACGACTATGGCGCCCGGATCGTCGTCGCCGGTCCGCCGCATCACCGATGCCGACGCCCACCAGCCCAGCGCGAACACGCCGATCGCGGCAGCGCCGAGGCCCCAGGGCCCGAAATGCTCCAGGAGCAGCCAGGCCGCCGGCAGGGCCGCGAGCGAGGCCCAGCTTCCGGGCGCGCCGGGCAGCAGGCCGATGCCTCCCACGGTGGCGACGAAAGTCGGCGCATCGCGCCAGGCCGGGGAATACGCGCGAGCGTCCACCGGCATCGCGGCTCAGGCGGGGAGGCGGATTGTGGCGACCGCCTGGGCGGCGATCCCCTCGCCGCGCCCGGTGAAGCCCAAACCCTCGGTCGTCGTCGCCTTGATGCCGATCCGGCCGGGCTCCAACTCCAGCAGCGCGGCGACGCGGGCCGCCATCGCGTCCCGGTGAGGCGCGATCTTGGGCGTTTCGCAGATCAGGGTGAGGTCGAGATTGACGATGGAGCCGCCGCGGCGGCGCACCAGACGGGCGGCGTGGCAGAGGAAGGTGGCCGAGGGCTCGCCCCGCCAGCGCGGGTCGGTGGGCGGAAAATGCAGGCCGATATCGCCTTCTGAAATCGCCCCCAGCAGCGCGTCGGTCAGGGCGTGCATCCCGACATCGGCGTCCGAGTGACCGGCGAGCGCCCGGTCGTGCGGAATCTCGACGCCGCACAGCGTGACCGCCTCTCCCTCGCCGAATCTGTGCACATCGAAGCCGGTGCCGGTCCTGAGCTCGAAGGGCTCGCCCCCGAGCCAGCGCCGCGCACGCTCCAGATCCTCTGGCGTCGTCACCTTGACGTTGGCATCGCTGCCGTGCACCAGCGCGACTTCGAGGCCGGCCTGCTCCGCCACCGCGGCGTCGTCGGTGAGCGCCATTCCGGCGGCGGCGCGGTGGGCTGCCAGGATCTCCGCAAAGCGGAAGCCCTGCGGCGTCTGCGCGTGCCACAGCCCGCGGCGCTCGACGGTCGCGCCGACGAGCGGCGCATCCACCCCGCCCCGTTCGCGCTTGAGGGTGTCGCTTACCGGCACCGCCGGAAGCGCGGCCGGACGGGTCTCGAGCGCCGCGAGCACCCGCGAGATCGTCGCCGCATCGGCGAACGGACGCGCGGCATCGTGGATCAGCACCGTTTGCGGGTCGACCGGGACGAGGCTCTCGAGACCGAGACGCGCGGAGTCCTGGCGGGTCTCGCCGCCGGCGACCGGTTCGAGAAGATCGAGGCCGTCGAGCGCCCGGTCGCACTCCTCGCGGTCCCCCGCGCCGATGACCACGCGCACGCGATCGACGGCGGTGTGGTCGACGAAGCCGGAGACCGCGTGGCGCAGAACGGCGGCGTCGCCGAGCGGCAGGTACTGCTTGGGAAGCGCCGCGCCGAGACGCGTGCCGCGCCCGCCGGCAAGGATCAGGGCGACACATCCCGTCATATCGCACCCGTGCGGTTGTCGGGGAGACCCTAGCCCGGATTTCCCGCCACTGTCACGGCCTGCGTCGCGCTGTTCGCGCGTGACGAGGGTGATATAGTCCTGCTCTCGCCGTGGATTGTGGTGCGATGTCCTCCCTGGCTCCGCTCAAGATCGGCCCCGTCGAAATCCGGGAGCCCGTGTTTCTGGCGCCGATGTCCGGGGTCAGCGACCTGCCGTTCCGCCGCCTGGTCAAGAGCTGGGGGGCGGGGATGGTGTTTTCCGAAATGATCGCGGACGGGGCGATGCTGCGGCAGGCACCCGGATCGCTGAAGGTCGCGACCGACTGCGCCGAGGAGTTTCCGATGGCGGTCCAGCTCGTCGGCTACGATCCCGCCACCATGGCCGAGGCGGCGCGCATCGCGGCCGATCGCGGCGCGGCGGTGGTCGACATCAATATGGGCTGCCCGGTCAAGAAGGTGGTCAAGAAGATGTGCGGCTCGGCGCTGATGCGGGACGAGGCACATGCCGCCCGAATCGTGCGCGCCGTTGCGGGCGCGGTGGACCTGCCGGTCACGCTCAAGATGCGCATGGGCTGGGACGACGACAACCTCAACGCCCCCCGGCTCGCCGCGATCGCCGAAGACTGCGGCGCCAGGATGATCACCGTCCACGGCCGCACGCGGACCCAGCTCTATACCGGGCAGGCGAACTGGCGCTTCGTCGCCAGGGTAAAGGCCGCCGTCTCGATCCCGGTGGTCGTGAACGGCGATGTCACTACGCTTGAGGAAGCCGCCGACGCTCTGCGGGCCTCGAACGCCGACGGCGTGATGATCGGCCGCGGCGCCTGCGGCAGGCCGTGGTTCCCGCGCCAGGTCCTGGCCTATCTGCGCACCGGGACGCGGGAACCGGATCCCGACCCGGCGCAGAAATGCACCGCGATTCGCGCCCATTTCGACGCCATGATCCGGCATTACGGCCCGGTCACCGGGGTGCGCATGGCGCGCAAGCATCTCGGCTGGTACGCCAGCTCCGAGCGCGGCGGGGCGGCGTTCCGCGCGTCGGTCAATGCCATCGCCGACCCGGACGAGGTCCGCTCGGCGATCGTCCGATTTTTCGGGGAGGCCGGCGGCGGCGCCATCGCGGCATGAGCCCTCCGGTCATCGTGCTGGCGAGCTCGGACCGCGAAGTTCTCCGGCTCTTCGACGAAGCCGGGTTTGCCCTTCTCTTCGCGCCGACCGTGGAGGCGTTCCGCCATGTCCTGGATTCCGGCGCCGGCGACGCCGCGGCGATCGATTCCGCCATGCTGTCGAGCGCCGGCGCGAGCATGGCGGAAGCGATGGCGGCGTCGCGGCCGGAAATGCCGCTTGTCGTGCTCGGCGGAGCCGCGCCGACGGGGCTTCCCGTTCGCGCCAGCCATGTCGCGCGCCCGCGGAACCGCGATAGCCTGCTGGCTACGGTCGAACGGGCGCTGGCGGGCACGCAGGCATCGCAGCCGAGCGAGCGGGACAGCTTGTCGCGTGCGGTGGAGACGCATCTGGTTCGGTATTTCGAGGCCCACGCCCCGGGGCTTCCGGGCCCGGGCCTGCACCGCCGGGTATTGCGCGAGGTCGAGCGCTCGCTGATCGCCCTCGCCCTGCGCGCGACACGGGGCAACCAGCTTCAGGCCGCGGCCTTGTTGGGGCTCAACCGCAATACGCTGAGGAAGAAAATCCGCGATCTCGACATCTCGGCGGAGCGGAGCATATGATGGTTGTACTCGCGGCAGGCTGAGCCCGCGCGCGAGCGGGTGACCGATTCGGCAAGAAATGGCGAATAGAACGGCGGCACTGCGCGCACCCGGGGCCGCCCGGCTCTCTTGGTGGGCACGCCGGCACCGGCTGGGGCGCAAATCGGCGGTCGTGCTCGCGGTGATGTCGCTGGTCTCCGCCCTTGCGACCTACGCGGCACTCTCCGGTTCGCTTCCGTTCGCCAGCGACCCGCGCGCGCTGCTTCTGCTGCTCAATGTCGATCTGGTGCTGTTCCTCGCGCTCGGCGCCATCGTCGCCCGGCGCCTCGTGCGGATCTGGATCGCTCGCCGGCGCGGCTCTGTGGGCGCCAGGCTGCACGGCCGGCTGGTTCTCTGGTTCAGCGTGATCGCCGGGGTTCCGGCGATCGCGGTTTCCGTCTTCTCGGCCTGGTTCTTCAGCCTCGGCGTCCAGGCCTGGTTCAGCGACCGCGTCCAGACCGCGTTGCAGGAGGCCTCGATCGTCGCGGAGTCCTATTTGCGCGAGCATCAGAAGGTGATCCGGGGCGACATCCTCGCCATTGCGCGCGACATCAACCGGTCGGCGCCGCAGCTCTGGGTCGATCCGGCGAGGTTCAATCAGATGATGGCGGCGCAGGGCGTGCTGCGGAACCTGAGCGAGGCCTATGTGTTCGACAGCGGGGGGCGGGTGATCGCCCGCTGGAACCTCAGCTTCGTCCTCGACCGAGACCCCATACCGGTCGCCGCGCTGGCAAGGGTGGAGCGGGGCGAGCTGGTGGTGCTCGCCAGCGGGTCGGAAGACCGGATGCGGGCAATCGTCAAGCTGGACGGGGCGATAAACGCGTTTCTCTATATCAGCCGGTTCGTCGAGCCCCGCGTGCTCGACCACATCGCCCGCACCAGGCGGGCGGTGGCCGAGTACCAGTCTCTCGAAGGGCGGCGACAGACCTTCGAGATTACCTTCGCGACGATGTTCGTGCTGGGAGCGCTGCTGCTGCTGATGGCGGCGATCTGGGCCGGGGTGATTTTCGCGTCCCGTCTGGCCGGTCCGGTGACCGCGCTTGCCGCGGCGGCCGAACGCGTACGCGGCGGCGACCTGTCCACCCGGGTCCAGGAAACCGGGGAGGGCGACGAGATCGGCTCCCTGATCCGGGCGTTCAATCGGATGACCGGCCAGCTCGAGACGCAGCGGGACGAGCTGCTGGAGGCGAACCGTCAACTCGACACGCGGCGCCACTTCATCGAAACCGTGCTGTCGGGGGTATCCGCCGGCGTGGTGGGGCTGGATCGCGCGGGTAATGTCAACGTTTCGAACCGGCTCGCCTCCGAGCTCCTGTTCCGCGACGTCGACCGATCGATGGGCCGGCCTCTGGAGCCGCTGGCGCCGGGAATGGGTGCGTTGCTCGCCGAGGCGCGAAGCCGCCCGGACAGGGCGGCCGAAACGGAGATCGAACTCAAGCACGGCGACGTCACGCGGACACTGTTCGTGCGCGTGGTGGCGGATCTCCGGGACGAGGCGATCGTCGGCTTCGTGGTCACCTTCAACGACATCACCGAGCTGCTCGCCGCCCAGCGCAAGGCCGCCTGGTCCGACGTCGCGCGGCGCATCGCCCACGAGATCAAGAACCCACTGACGCCGATCCAGCTTTCGGCGGAACGGCTGCGGCGCAAGTATCTCGGCGAGATAAGCAGCGACCCGAAATCCTTCGACGATTACACCGAGACCATCATCCGGCATGTCGGAGACATCGGCCGGATGGTCGACGAGTTCTCCGATTTCGCACGCATGCCGAATGCCGTCATCGCGCCCGTCGACATCGCCGATCTCTGCCGGGTCGAGCTCGCGCTGTACCGCGAAGCGCATCCGCAGATTGCGTTCGAGGCCGCGCTGCCGGACGAACCGTTGATCGTGGCATGCGATGCCGGGTTGGCGGCGCGCGCGCTTTCCAACCTGCTCAAGAACGCCGTCGAGGCCATCCAGAGCCGCGGGGCCGACGCCGAGCCCGGCCGCATCGCGGTCGGCGTGGAAGACGGCGGCGGATTCGCCGAGGTCTCGGTGGAGGACAACGGCCGCGGGCTGCCGGAAATGGCCGCGCATCGCCTCACCGAGCCCTATGTCACGACGCGAGACAAAGGCACCGGTCTCGGCCTGGCGATCGTCAGGAAAATCATGGAAGACCACAACGGCGAGGTGGTGCTGGAAGCGGCTCCCGGCGGCGGCGCCCGGGTCCGTTTGGTCTTCCCAAAGGACGGGCAGGGTGTCACTGTGACGGGATGAGAACGCCTTGGAGAGCGTAGCGTTGCAGGCCGAAGTGCTCATCGTCGACGACGAGGCCGATATTCGTCGCATCACCGCCGATTTCCTCGAGGACGAGGGCTATCGCTGTCGTTCGGCCGCCGACACCGTCTCGGCACTCGAAATGATCGAGGACCGGCACCCCCATCTGGTGGTCCTCGACATCTGGCTGCGCGGCGACGACCGCGACGGACTCCAGTTCCTGAAGCTGCTGAACGAGCGGCATCCGGATATCCCGATCGTGATGATCAGCGGTCACGGAACCGTCGAGACCGCGGTGAAGGCGATCAAGCTCGGCGCGTACGACTTCGTGGAGAAGCCGTTCAAGTCCGACAGGCTGGCGCTCACGGTCAGGCGGGCGATGGACGCCGCGCGGCTCCGCCAGGAGAACGCGGAGCTGCGGGAACGGGCGAACGCCGACTGGACCATGATCGGCAACTCGCAGTCGATCTGCCAGCTCCGCAGCGCGATCGACCGGGTTGCGCCGACCGGCAGCCGGGTGATGATCAGCGGCCCGCCGGGCTCCGGCAAGGAGGTCGCGGCCCGTTCGCTGCACGGGCGTTCGCAACGCCGGGACGGCTCCTTCACGGTGCTCAACTGCGCAACGATGGCTCCCGAGCGCATGGAAGAAGAGCTGTTCGGTCTGGAAGCCGCAAACGGCGGCGCGCCCCATCTGGGGACTTTCGAGCAGGCGAATGGCGGGACCCTGCTGCTCGACGAGGTCGCCGACATGCCGCTGGAGACCCAGGGCAAGATCGTCCGCGTTCTCCAGGAGCAGTCCTTTGCCCGGACCGGAGGCACCGCCAGGATCACCGTCGACGTCAGGGTCATCGCCACCACCAGCCGGAACCTTCACAGCGAGATGGCGGCAGGCCGGTTCCGCCAGGACCTCTACTATCGGCTGAACGTGGTGCCCATCGAGGTTCCCTCGCTGACCGCGCGCCGCGACGACATCCCGCTCCTGTTCAGCCATTTCGCCGAGCGCGCCGCGGCGGCGAGCGGCATGCCCTGCCGCGTTCTCGCCGAGGATGCCCTGGCGGCGCTGCAGGCCTATGACTGGCCCGGCAACGTCCGCCAGCTGCGCAATGTCGCCGAGTGGATCCTGATCATGGCGCCCGGAAACGGCCAGGACCTGGTCCGCCCCGACATGCTGCCGCCGGACATCGTCGCCGACACGCCGGAGCCGCTGCGCTGGGACAGGAGCGGCGAGGCTCTGGGCCTGCCGCTGCGCGAGGCGCGCGAACGGTTCGAACGGGAGTACCTGATCGCCCAGGTCGACCGCTTCGGCGGCAACGTGTCGCGCACCGCCCAGTTCGTGGGGATGGAACGCTCCGCCCTGCATCGCAAGCTCAAGACGCTGGGCGTGGCGCCGGCGGGCAGGTCGGACTAGGCGCCCGCCCGGACCGCGCCGCGAGCGAACTTCGGAATCCCGATCCATGAAGGTGATCGTCTGCGGCGCCGGTCAGGTCGGATACCACATCGCCCGCCAGCTCGCCTCCGAAGGCAATGACGTGACGGTGATCGATCGGTCCGACGACCTGTCGCGCGAGATCGGCAACGCGCTCGATGTCCGCACCGTGGTCGGCTTCGCTTCGCACCCCGACGTGCTGGAGCGGGCGGCGGCGGACGACACCGAGATGATCATCGCCGTCACCCAGGCCGACGAGGTCAACATGGTGGCGTGCCAGGTGGCTCATTCGCTGTTCGAGGTTCCCACCAAGATCGCCCGCATCCGCTCCCAGTCCTACCTGCAGCAGATCTGGGCCGATCTGTTCAGCCGGGACCACATGCCCATCGACGTGATCATCTCGCCGGAGATGGAAGTCGCCCGGGCGATCTCGCGCCGCCTGTTCGTACCCGGCGCGACCGACTCGATCTCCCTCGCCGACGACAGGGTGCGTGCGATCGCGGTGCGGTGCGACGAGGACTGCCCGGTCATCAACACCCCGCTCCGCCAGCTGACCGGTATTTTCCCGGAGCTGAACATCGTCGTCGTCGGCATCAATCGCGGCGACGCCACGCTGGTGCCGACGGCGGACGATCAGATGCTGGCCGGCGACGAGGTCTATTTCATCGCCGACACCGAACACGTCAGCCGGGCGATGGCGGTGTTCGGGCACGACGAGCCCGAAATCCGCCGGATGGTGATCGCCGGGGCGGGTCATGTGGGACAGTGCCTCGCCCGGCTGATCCACGAAGAGCACCCCGGGGTCAACGCCAAGATCATCGAGGCCAACCGGGCCCAGGCCGAACGCGCCGCCGTCGATCTCGCCGGGATGACGGTGCTGAACGGCGACGCGCTCGACCCGGAAATCCTGGACGAGGCCAACGTTTCGACCGCCGAGGCCATCGTGACGGTGACCAACGACGACGAGACCAACGTTCTTGCCTCGCTTCTCGCCAAGCGGTACGGCGCCGGGCGGGCGGTTACGCTGATCAACAACATGAACTACGCGCCGCTGATCAGCACGCTCGGCGTCGATGTCGTGGTCAGCCCACACGCGATCACCGTCTCGACCATCCTGCAACATGTCCGGCGCGGCAGGATCCGCGCCGTACATGCCCTGCCGCAGGGGATCGGCGAGATAATGGAGGCCGAGCTGCACGAGTCCTCGGACCTGGCGAGCCACGCGATCGGCGAGGCGGGGCTGCCTTCCGAGGTGCTGATCGGCGCCATCGTGCGCGCCGGCGAGGTGGTGATCCCGCGCGCATCGACGGTGCTGCGCATCGGCGACCGGCTGGTCATGTTCGTCGCCCGGAGCGCGATCAAGCGTGTCGAGCAACTGTTCTCCGTGCGCCCGGACTTTTTCTAGGACCGGCGGGTGAGCGCCGTCGACCGGTTGCCGCGCGCCGTGGTCTTCGACTGGGACAACACGCTGGTCGATACCTGGCCTGTGATCCACGAATCGATGAATGCCGCTCTCGCGGCGATGGGCCACCCGGCCTGGTCGGTCGAGGAGACCCGCGAGCGGGTGCGGAGGTCGCTGCGCGAGGCCTTTCCGCCGCTCTTCGGCGAGCGCTGGCAGGAGGCGCGCGACATCTTCTATCGCCGTTTCGACGCGATCCATCTCGAACGGCTGGCGATCTGCGAAGGCGCGGAGGCGCTGATCGCGGCGCTCGCCGGGCGCGGCATCCCGCTCTGCGTGGTCAGCAACAAGATGGGCGGGAATCTGCGCCGCGAAGCCGGGCATCTCGGCTGGGAACGGTACTTCTCCCGCCTGGTCGGAGCGAACGACGCGGAGCGCGACAAGCCGGCGACCGAGCCGGTCGACCTCGCGCTGTCCGGCACCGGTGTTCGACGCGACGCCGAAGTCTGGTTCGTCGGCGATACCTGGGTCGACATGGAGTGCGCCCACAACGCCGGGTGCACCGCAATCCTGGTGCGCGAGACGCCGCCCCGGGACGGGGAGTTCGCGGCGTTCCCGCCGCAGGCGCATTTCGCCCACTGCGCCGGCCTTTACAGGCATGTCGAGAGCCTGTGACGAGCCTTGTTCCCTCGCCGCAGATTTTGCGGTAATCATCGCCCCGATTGTGTGTGTTGGCGCGGCCCGCTCGCCGGACCGTGCCGTCAACGGTTCAAATCCAAGACTCGAAGAGAGCGGGACCCAAAATGTCAGCGGAAAAAGCCCAGAACCTTCAGGACACCTTCCTCAACCACATCAGGAAGAACAAGACACCGGTCACCGTCTTCCTGGTGAACGGAGTCAAGCTGCAGGGCGTGGTGACCTGGTTCGACAACTTCTGCATCCTGCTGCGGCGGGACGGCCATTCCCAACTGGTCTACAAGCACGCCATTTCGACCGTGATGCCGGTCGCGCCGGTGCAGCTCTATGACGAGAAGCGCGAGGTCGAGTACGCTGGCGATTAGGCCGGACCGCTCGGAGAACGGGGCGGCGATGGAGCGCGCCGCCGTCCTCCACCCTTACGCAAAGACCGCAGGGCGCGACTCGCGCAGCCCCGAGGCGCGGCTCGACGAGGCCGTGGGCCTCGCCAGCGCGATCGGGCTCGACATCGTCCAGGCGGACCTTGTCGCGCTGCCCCGGCGCCGGCCCTCGACCTATTTCGGGACGGGAACCGTGGACGCCGTCGCCCGGGCGGTCGATGCCTCGGAGATCGATCTGGTTTGCGTGGATGCCGCGCTCACCCCCGTGCAGCAGCGCAATCTGGAACGCGCGTGGCACCGCAAGGTGATCGACCGCACCGGCCTGATCCTTGAGATCTTCGGTGCACGGGCGAGCACAAGCGAAGGGACCCTCCAGGTCGAGCTCGCGCATCTGACCTACCAGCGCAGCCGCCTGGTGCGGAGCTGGACCCATCTGGAGCGCCAGCGCGGCGGCCGCGGCTTCATGGGTGGGCCGGGCGAGACCCAGATCGAGGCCGACCGGCGCCAGATCGACGAGCGGATCACGCGGATCCGGCGCGAGCTCGACACGGTGAAACGGACCCGGGGGCTTCATCGCGCCGCGCGTCGCAAGGTGCCCTACCCGGTCGCCGCGCTGGTCGGCTACACCAATGCCGGGAAATCGACGCTGTTCAACCGGCTGACCGGGTCGCGGGTGGTTGCCGAGGACCTTCTGTTCGCCACGCTCGACCCGACCATGCGGGGCGTCGACCTGCCCTCCGGCCGCCGGGTGATCCTGTCGGATACGGTGGGCTTCGTCTCGCAGCTGCCGACGATGCTGGTCGCCGCCTTTCGCGCCACCCTCGAAGAGGTGCGGGACGCCGACCTGATCGTCCACGTCCGGGACGTGGCTCACCCGGACAGCGCGGCGCAGTGCCGCGACGTCGACGACGTGCTCGGCCAGCTCGGCATCGATACCGGCGACGGCATTCTCGTCGAGGTCCACAACAAGATCGACAGGCTCGAACCGGAGGAGCGCGCCATGGCGTCCGGGCTCGCCGGGCGGCGCAACGATGCCATCGCGATCTCGGCGCTGACGGGGGAGGGGATCGACGCGCTGCTGCATCGGCTCGACGTCGCTTTCGGATCGCGACGACGGATCGTGGAGTTCGAGGTCGACCTTGCGGACGGGGCGCGCCTCGCCTGGCTCTACCGCTACGGCGAGGTGTTGAGCCGCAAGGATGACGGTCTCAGAACGCAGATCCGCGTGGGTCTCGACCCGGCCGATCTCGGACGCCTGGAGCGCCTCGGCCGCAGCGGGGGCTGATCCCAAAAAATTTTTTCGTCGAAACCGTTGACAATCGCCGGCGGAATGCGTAGCTTGTTAGCACTCGAAAGAGGGGAGTGCTAACAGTGTTGGCGCTCCCCTCCGTCCGTCCGGCGTTCGTCGAAGCGCCGGGAATATCGACCAGTCAGGAGGCAATTGATGAATCTCAGGCCGCTGCACGATCGCGTGCTGGTTGAGCCGCTGGAGGCCGAAGAGAAGACGGCGGGCGGCATCATCATTCCGGACACGGCCAAGGAAAAGCCGATGGAAGGGAAGATCGTCGCCGTCGGGAACGGAGCACGCTCCGAGGACGGCAAGGTCACCGCGCTCGACGTCAAGAAGGGCGACCGGATCCTTTACGGCAAGTGGTCCGGGACGGAAGTCAAGATCGATGGTCAGGACCTCCTCATCATGAAGGAGTCCGACATCATGGGCATCATCGAATAGGCGGAGCGGATCATGGCTGTTAAGGAAGTAAAATTCGATACCGATGCGCGGACGCGGATGCTCCGTGGCATCGACATTCTCGCCGATGCGGTTCGGGTGACGCTGGGGCCCAAGGGCCGCAACGTGGTCCTCGACAAGGCGTTCGGCGCGCCGCGCATCTCCAAGGACGGCGTCACCGTCGCCAAGGAGATCGAGCTCGAGGACAAGTTCGAGAACATGGGCGCGCAGATGGTTCGCGAGGTCGCCTCGAAGACCAATGACGATGCGGGCGACGGCACCACCACCGCGACCATTCTCGCCCAGGCGATCGTCAAGGAAGGCCTCAAGTCGGTGGCCGCGGGGATGAACCCGATGGACCTCAAGCGCGGCATCGACGTCGCGGTCGAGGAGGTCGTCAGCAGCGTCCAGCGGCGCTCCAAGAAGGTGAAGACCGAGGAGGAGATCGCCCAGGTCGGCACGGTCTCGGCCAATGGCGAGCGCGACATCGGCAACATGATCGCCGACGCGATGCAGAAGGTGGGCCAGGAAGGCGTGATCACGGTCGAGGAGGCGAAGAGCCTGGCGACCGAGCTCGACGTGGTCGAGGGCATGCAGTTCGATCGCGGCTACATCTCGCCCTATTTCATCACCAACGCCGACAAGATGCTCGCGGATCTCGAGAATCCCTTCATCCTGCTGCACGAGAAGAAGCTGTCGGGCCTCCAGTCGATGCTGCCGCTGCTCGAATCGATCGTGCAATCGGGGCGTCCGCTGCTGATCATCGCCGAGGACGTCGAGGGCGAGGCGCTGGCGACGCTGGTCGTCAACCGCCTGCGCGGCGGCCTCAAGGTCGCCGCCGTCAAGGCGCCCGGCTTCGGCGACCGCCGCAAGGCGATGCTGGAGGACATCGCGATCCTCACCGGCGGCCAGGTGGTGTCCGAGGATCTCGGCATCAAGCTCGAGAATGTCAGCCTCGACATGCTGGGTAGCGCCAAGAAGATCTCGATCACCAAGGACGAGACCACCATCGTCGAGGGCGCCGGCAAGAAGGGCGACATCTCCGGGCGCTGCGGCCAGATCCGGGCGCAGA
>JAPPGP010000236.1 GCA_028821395.1 Defluviicoccus sp. | reverse complement strand
TTCGAGGGAGAAAAAACGACCCTATATCAATCGGTTAGCACCTCAGGTGCGCTCCCGGGTGTGCGGCTCGGTCGCCGAGGTCGAGCAAAGCCTCAGGGAGACCCGGCGCTGCGCCATCGAGGCCACGCGGGAGCACGGCGCGCGGGTGATCGCGTCCTCGACCCACCCCTGGGCAAGGTGGCAGGAGCAGCAGGTGACGCAGAAGGAGCGCTACCAGCGCGCCGAGATCGACTACCAGGACAGCGTGCGGCAGTTCTTCATCGGCGGGATGCACATCCATGCCGGGTTCGACGGCGACGACCGCAGGATCGAGGTGATGTACGCGCTGCGCGGCTATCTGGCCCTGTTTCTCGTGCTCTCCTGCTCGTCGCCCTTCCATGGCGGCCGGCTGACCGGGCTCAAGTCCTACCGCCAGATGGCGATCGGCGCGCTGCCGCGCACCGGGACGCCGCCGGCGATGCGCACGCGGTCCGACTACGACGCCGTGGTGGCGCGTTACAAGGCGATCGAGGCGATCGAGGACGGCAGCGAGCTGCGTTGGGACATCCGCCCGTCGGCGAGCTACGCCACCATCGAGCTCAGGATCTGCGACATCTGCCCCAGGATCGAGGAGGCGGTGGCCATCGCCGCCCTCTATGCCTGCCTGATCCGCAATTTGAACGCGCGGCTGGACGCCGGAGAGCGGCTGGCGGGGATGCCGCCGGAATCGGTCGAAGAGGGGCGCTGGATCGCGCAGCGCTACGGCACCTTCGCCTTCCTGCCCCATCCCGACGGGCGGGACGGCCGGGTCGACGTGGCCGATCTCGCGGGCGAGCTCGTGGCCGCGCTCGGCGACGATGCGCGGGCGCTCGGCTGCGAATCCGCGCTCACGCGGGTCGAACGCATCGTCGCGCTCGGCAACAGCGCCGACCGGCAGGAGGACGTCTACCGCCAGGCGATGCTCGACGGGGCGGACAGCGCGGAGGCGCTGCGCGCGGTGGTCGATTCGGTCATCGCCGAGACCGAGCACGAAGGCGTGTCCGCGACTGCGCCGGCGGCGGGGTAGCATCGGCGTCGACGGCAAAATGTGGAAAGAGCGTAGGTAGAGCGATGAACGGCGAAATGCAGGGCAAGGTCTGCCTGGTGACCGGCGCCAACGCGGGTATCGGCAAGGCGACGGCGCTCGGCCTCGCCCGGATGGGCGCGACGGTGGTGCTGCTCTGCCGCAGCGAAGCCCGCGGCCGCGCGGCCGTAGCGGAGATCGAACGCCGCAGCGGCAGCCGCGCGCTCCATCTGCTGGTCGCCGACCTCGCCTCGCAGCGCCAGATCCGCCGCGTGGCGGCGGAGTACCTGGAACGCTTCGAGCGTCTCGACGTGCTGGTCAACAACGCGGCCGTGCTCGCCTGGCAGGAACGCCGGCTCAGCGAGGACGGGCTGGAGCTCACCTTCGCCGTCAACCACCTGGCGCCGTTCCTGCTCACCGGGCTGTTGCTCGACCGGCTCGAGGCGAGCGCGCCTGCGCGCATCGTCACCGTGGCCTCGGGCGCGCACCGGAGAGCCCCGCTCGATTTCGACGACTTGCAGAACGAGCGCGACTACTCGCCCTTCGACGCCTATTGCCGGTCCAAGCTGGCCAATGTGTACTTCACCTACGAGCTCGCGCGCCGCCTCGAAGGGACCGGGGTGACGGCCAATTGCCTGCACCCGGGCGTGGTCTCGACCGCCCTGTTCCGCGGCATGAGGCGGTGGCAGCGGATCGCCATCTGGCTCGGCCGTCCGTTCCTCCTGACGCCCGCGCGCGGCGCCGACACGGCGGTCTATCTCGCCACTGCCCCCGACATTGCCGGCGTCACGGGAAAGTATTTCGAGAAGCGCGAGGCGGTCCGGTCCTCCCCCGTCTCCTACGATGCCGAGCTCGCGGGGCGCCTGTGGGAGGCGAGCGAGGCGTTGACGCAGTCCCGGAGCTAGCCCGCACCTGTGCGCGAGCCGGTGCGACGCGCGAGCCACCACGCGGCCCAGACCGGCAGGCTCAGCGCGGAAGCGGCGACGGCGATGGCGACGGGTCCGAGCAGGCCGGCGAAGATCCCGACCGCTACCGTGAGCGCGCCGAGCCCGACACCCGCCGCCCAGGCGGATCTCCGGTAGCCCAGCCGCCACAGCGCGCGGCAGGCGAGCGCGAGCGGCAGCCCGCAGGGCGCGACGACGGCGAGGCTCCCCGCCGACATGAGCGAGGTGGCCAGCCACAAGCCCGGCTCGGCCGGCGGCCCGAAGCGGAGCAGGGTGGAGGCGACGAAGCCGGCCGGCAGCCAGAGCAGGGCGAGCGGCCAGAACCCGTATCGCCCGGCGATCCCCGGTCTCACGGAATCCACCGGTCAGTGCTCGGCCTGGGCGTGCGCCTCCACCAGCCACAGCTTCTTGTCGATGTCCCGCGAGACGCCGACGAACAGGTCTTCGGTATCGGCGTCGCCGATCTCCGCCGCCTCGGCGATCGCCCGGCGAACCTCCTTGCCGAACGCGGCGAGCGCCGTGCTCACCGCCTCGACGTGGTCGGCGCCGGCTCGGATCTCCAGGGGATACTCGGGCAGCGTCGAGGCGGACGCCACCACCGCGGCCGTGCCGCGCGCGGTGCCGCCGAGCGCCGTGATCCGCTCCGCCATGTCGTCGACATGGACCTGCACGGCGCCGTGGACGGTGTCGAACAGCTCGTGCAGCGCGATGAAGCCGGGGCCCTTGACGTTCCAATGGGCCTGTTTCATCTGGCTCGACAGATCGACGCCATCGGCCAGCCTTGCGTTGAGCAGGTCGATCGCCGCCGCGCGCAGGTTGTCGGGGATGTCGATCTTCGTCCGGTGCAGTATCTGGGGCATGCTGGGCCTGCTGCTTCTTTTAGAACGATTCCAAATATGAGGCCCTGCGCGGCGGATTCAAGGGCGGGGGTCGCCAACGTGAACAGGCGCGGCACGCCGCGCTGCTGGACGCTCGCGCACGCTTGACTGTACAAGCAAGGAAGCCACGAGCGGTGCGGCGCGGTGCTTGGAAGCCAATCATTGGAGCTGCTTCGATGAATTTCACTGCATCGATCGTTCTGCGGATTGCGCCCGCCCTGGCCGCCGGCGCGATCGCACTCGGCGCGAGCGTCGCCGCTTCCGCCGGCATTCGGGTCGTCGCCTCGATCAAGCCGGTGCACTCCCTGGTGAGCGCCGTGATGGCCGGCGTGGGCGAGCCCCGCCTCCTGATACGGGGCCGGGCCTCGCCGCACATCTTCACCCTGCGTCCGTCCGATGCCGCCGCCCTCGCGGACGCCGATGTCGTTTTCCTGATCGGAGAGACGCTGGAGACATCCATCGCCCGAGCGATCGAAACGCTTGCGCGCAAGGCGCGCGTCGTTGCCCTGGCCGACTCGGAGGGGTTGGTCCGCAGGCCGCTGCGGGGAGGGGGAGCCTTCGAGCCGGTCCCCCCGCGCGAGCCTGCCGAGGACCGCGCCAAGGGCGATTCGCGCGGGCGACCCGACCCCGATCGCGGCCGCCCCGGCCGCGGGCGGGGCGTGTTCGACATGCATGTGTGGCTCGACCCGGTTAATGGCGGGACAATGGCGCGCGCGATCGCCCACGCCCTGTCGCAAGCCGATCCGGCGAATGCCGCCAGGTACGAAGCCAATGCACGGACGCTGCTCCCGAGGCTCGACGCGCTGGCCAAGCAAGTCTCCACGGAGCTTGCCCCGGTTCGCGCCAAGCCGTTCGTCGTCTTCCACGACGGCTACCGCTATTTCGAGGATCGCTTCGGCCTCAACGCCGTCGGCTCCGTGGTGGTCAGCCCCGAGCGGTCGCCGGGTGCCAAGCGACTTCGACGGCTGCGCGCGAAGATGCGCGAGCTCGACGTCGCCTGCGTGTTCGCCGAACCCCAGTTCAACAAGCGTATCGTCGATGTCGTCCTCGAGGGCAGCAAGACGAGATCCGGCGTCATCGATCCCCTCGGCACCGATATCGAGGACGGCCCAGAGTTGTATTTTACCCTGCTGCGCAACATGGCCGCGGCGTTCAAGGGCTGCCTCGCGACCGGCGTATAGCCCGGCCGCTCACCCGCGACTGGCCGGCCCCCTGGGCACCGGGACGAGCGGGCCGGCTGCGAACATCGCGCCCGTGACCGGCACGATGGCCGGTCCGGCCGGAACGTCCCATCGGAGCGAGCCGAACGGCCCGGCGACGACGGAGACGACGCCGATTGCGATTGCGGCCGCCGCCATCCGCTCGGGCGTCGCCACCAGGCGGCGCGCGGCCGCCGCCGGAACGATCGCCAGCGCCGCCGCCGGCAGCATGCCGACGATCTTCATCCCTGCCGCGATCGCCTCGGCGATGAGGAACAGGAGCAACAGGCGGATCCGCTCCACCGGCACGCCGCACCGTCATCGGCACGATCGGATCGCGCTGGATGTGTTGCGGCGTGCCGCCGATGCGCCGACCGGGCGCGCGGACCACCGCCCCCGAATCCGGCCGGAGCATGCCGAGGATCGCGCCGATGAGCCCAGGCAGGGTGACGATCTCGCCGGCATGGACGGCAAGGTCGACCGGTCCGGAACCGTCCGCCGTCCGGAGCGGAGGCTCACGCTCCGCGCGGCCACCAGCGGCGCGCCGGACGATGCGGAAATCATGGGTAGACCCTGCCAGCGCGCGGTGCTGCGCGCCACGCCCGGCCTCAGGCGGCGATCGACGTCCGAGGCGGACCGGCGTCGAAGGCCAGCCCGTCCTCGCTCCGGGCGACGCGCACGGTCTCCCCGTCCTTGACCCCGCCTTCGAGGATCAGGGTGGCGAGCGGGTTCTGCAGGCTGCGCTGGATGACCCGCTTGAGGGGACGCGCGCCGTAGGCGGGGTCGTAACCCTGTTCGGCGAGCCAGGTCTTGGCGTCGTCGGCCACCTCGAGCGCGATCTTGCGTTCCTCCAGCAGCCCGGAGAGCCGGGCGAGCTGGATGTCGACGATCGCCTCCATGTGGTCGCGCCGGAGCCGGTGGAAGACCAACATCTCGTCCAGCCGGTTGAGGAATTCGGGCCGGAAGGCGGCGCGCACCATCGCCATCACCGCCTCGCGCGAAACCGCCGCGTCCTCGTCCTCGGCCTGCGCGGCCAGCACCTCGCTGCCGAGGTTCGATGTGAGCACGATCAGCGTGTTGCGGAAATCCACCTGGCGCCCGTGCCCGTCGGTCAGGCGTCCCTCGTCGAGCACCTGAAGGAGGATGTTGAACACGTCGGAATGGGCTTTCTCGATCTCGTCGAACAGCACCACCTGGTAGGGCCGCCGGCGCACCGCCTCGGTCAGCGAACCGCCTTCCTCGTAGCCGACATAGCCCGGCGGCGCGCCGATCAGCCGGGCGACCGAGTGCTTCTCCATGAACTCCGACATGTCGATGCGGACCATCGCCGTCTCGTCGTCGAACAGGAACGCCGCCAGCGCCTTGGTGAGCTCGGTCTTGCCGACCCCGGTGGGGCCGAGGAATATGAACGAGCCGAGCGGGCGGTTGGGGTCCTGCAAGCCGGCGCGGGCGCGGCGGACGGCGTTGGCGATCGCTGCCACCGCGTCCTCCTGGCCGACCACCCGGCGGGCGAGGGCCTGTTCCATCGTCATCAGCCGGTCACGCTCGCCCTCCAGCATCTTGTCCACGGGAATACCCGTCCAGCGCGACACCACGGCGGCGATATCGCCGTCGGTGACCTCCTCCTTGAGCATCCGCCGGCCGCCGCTCTCCGGTCCCGTCTCGGCCGCGGCGAGGTCGCGCTCCAGCTCGGGGATCAGCCCGTAGGCGAGCTCGCCGGCGCGCGCGAGGTCGCCTGTCCGCTGCGCCGATTCGAGCTCCGACCGGGCCTGGTCCAGCCGTTCCTTGAGCTTCTGGCTCTCCGCGATCTTGTCCTTCTCGCGGGTCCACAGGGCGGTCAGCCCGGTCGCCTGCTCCTCGAGCTCGGCGAGCTCGCGTTCCAGCGTCGCCAGCCGCTCGCGCGCCGCCTCGTCGTTCTCCTTGCCCAGCGCCTCGCGCTCGATCTTGAGCTGGATGATGCGGCGGTCGAGCTCGTCGATCTCCTCGGGCTTGGAATCGACCGTCATCCTGAGGCGGGAGGAGGCCTCGTCCACCAGATCGATCGCCTTGTCGGGGAGGAACCGGTCGGCGATGTAGCGGTTGGCGAGCGTCGCCGCGGCGACGATGGCGCCGTCGGTGATCCGGATGCCGTGGTGAAGCTCGTATTTCTCCTTGAGCCCGCGCAGGATCGAGACCGTGTCGGCGACCGTGGGCTCGGTGACGAAGACCGACTGGAAGCGCCTGGCGAGCGCCGCGTCCTTCTCGATGCGCTTGCGGTGCTCGTCCAGCGTGGTCGCGCCGATACAGTGCAGCTCGCCGCGCGCCAGCATCGGCTTGAGCATGTTGGATGCATCCATCGCCCCCTCCGCCGCGCCCGCGCCGACCAGGGTGTGGAGCTCGTCGATAAAGACGACGATGTCGCCTTGCGCCGCCTTGATCTCCTCGAGCACCGCCTTCAGGCGCTCCTCGAACTCGCCGCGATACTTGGCGCCGGCCACCATGGCGCCGAGGTCGAGCGCCATCAGCCGCTTGTCGCGCAGCGGTTCCGGGACGTCGCCGTTGACGATCCGCTGGGCGAGGCCCTCGACGATCGCCGTCTTGCCGACGCCGGGCTCGCCGATCAGCACCGGGTTGTTCTTGGTGCGCCGCGCCAGCACCTGGATGGTGCGGCGGATCTCCTCGTCGCGCCCGATTACCGGGTCGAGCCTGCCCGACTCCGCCTGTCCGGTGAGGTCGGTCGCGTAGCGCTTGAGCGCGTCATAGGCCTGTTCCGCGGTGGCGCTGTCCGCGGTGCGGCCCTTGCGGAGCTGCTCGATCGCGGCGTTGAGCGATTGCGGCGTCGTGCCGCTCGCGCGCAGGATGTCGGCGGCGTCCGTCCCCTTCGCGAGCGCGGCGCCGAGCAGCAGGCGCTCGACGGTGACGTAGCTGTCCCCGGCCTTGTCCGCCGCCTCCTGCGCCGCCGAGACCAGCCGCGACGCCTCGGTCGTCAGGTAGAGCTGGCCGTCTCCGCCCTCGACTCTGGGAAGCCTTTCCAGCGACGCCTCGGTGCGCGCGAGCGCCTGCCCGGGGTCGCCGCCGGCGGCCTGGATCAGCCCCGCGCAAAGCCCCTCGCGGTCTTCCAGCAGGACCTTGAGAATATGTTCGGCGGTGAGGCGCTGGTGGCGGCGGGCGGCGGCCTGGGCCTGGGCCGCCTGCACGACGCCGCGCGCCCGTTCGGTGAAACGGTCGAAATCCATCTGCTGCAACTCCGGTTACAGACATTGCATGTCGTGCCCCCCGAGACGGGCGGGCATGCGGGCAGACCCCTGGGGCATCCGCTCGACAGTCTCTATATGGAAACGGCGCTCAGGCCCTGCAAGGCCTGCGATGCCGCGGAAATGCGGCTGCGCGCTACTCCCGGGACTGCGGCTCCTGGGGCGGCGGTTCCGGGGCGGCCTGCGCCGACAGACCGTTCTGCGGCGGCTGCTCGGCGTCCGTCGCGCCGCCGTTGGACGCCTCGGCGACTTGCTGGCGCGGCGCGGCGCCGTTGCTGTCGGCCTTGGCTTCGAGCTGGGGGTTCTGGCGATGCCCCTGGGCGTTGCGGTCCTCGCCGCCGCCATTGGCCGTCATCACCCGGTAATAGTGCTCCGCGTGCTGAAAATAGCTTTCCGCCGTGATCCGGTCGCCGACGGAAGACGCATCCCGCGCCAGCGCCAGGTATTTCTCCACCACCTGCTGTGCGTTACCCCGAACCTTCACCTCGGGACCGTTGCTCTCGAAGGTCTGTGACCGGGGATGCGAATTCTTGCGTCCTGTGCGGCCGCGCAAACGCTTCGGATTGGATCCTTGTCTCATGGGTCCCACTTCTCTGTTCGGGCGAGTGTCGTTCCCTCAGCTTTCCACCCGGTCGCACCTCACGGGAGCGGCGTCTGTCGACCTTGGCGGCGTGCTGTGGGGGTGCGCCTAGTTGCGGCCTGCAGTCTCGAGCCTTCGGCTTGCTGCTGTGCCCCTTTGCTCAGGCTAGACCGCGAGCCCCGTTATTCCAACTATTATCTTGTCGACCCCATGTCGATCAACCCCGGCATGCGAAGGCAAGGCAGCGGACGGTCCCCGCGAGATCGGCGTGGCGCGCGAATCGCTCGAGCCCGGCCGCCGCCATGATCGCCTCGACGGCGCCCTCCTGGCCGGCGCCGATCTCGACGAAGGCGGCGCCGGAGGGTGCCAGGCGCCTTGCGATCGCCGGAGCCATCCGGCGGTAGGCGTCGAGCCCGTCCGCGCCGCCGTCGAGCGCCGTTCTCGGCTCCCAGCGCGCGATTTCGGGCTCCAGCCGGTCTATCGCGGCGCCCGGAATATAGGGCGGGTTGCCGAGGACCAGGTCGAACCCGCCCTCGATGCCCGAGTCCCAGTCGGCACGGCGAAACGACGCGCGCTCGGCAAGACCGAGCGCGGCGGCGTTGCGCGCCGCCGTGGCGACCGCCCCGGCCGCGATGTCGGTGCCGACGCCCGCCGCGTCCGGCAGCTCGCTGAGCGCCGCGAGAAGCAGGCATCCGGTTCCGGTCCCGAGGTCGAGCGCGCGGATTCGCCCCGACCGGCCGGCGCACCAGCGAAGCGCTGCGGCGACCACAGCCTCGCTGTCGGGCCGCGGGTCGAGCGTATCTTCGCAGACCGCGAACTCCAGGCTCCAGAACTCGCGCTTCCCGAGGATGCGCGACACCGGTTCGCGTTGGGCGCGGCGGGCGATCAAGGCATCGAATCGGTGCGCCCGGGCGGCCGCGACCGGTGCCTCCGGCGCGCGGACCAGGGCTTCGGCGGGTTGGCCGAGGGCGGCCTGAAGCAACACCCGGGCCTCGCCGCGCGGCGCCGCGATCCCGGCGCCCGCCAGCCTCCGCCCGGCCTCCCGCAGCAGCGCTTCGACGGTCCGGCTCAAGAGATCTCGGCGAGGCGCGCCGCCTGATCGTGGGTGGTGAGCGCGTCGATCACCTCGTCCAGCGCCTCGCCGGCGAGGATGCGGTCGAGCTTGTGCAGGGTGAGGCCGATCCGGTGGTCGGTGACCCGGCCCTGCGGGAAATTGTAGGTCCGGATCCGTTCCGAGCGGTCGCCGGAGCCCACCTGGGACTTGCGCTCCGCCGCCCGCTCGGCGTCGCGCGCCGCGCGTTCGGCCTGATAGAGCCTCGCGCGCAGCACCTTCATGGCCTTGGCACGGTTCTTGTGCTGCGATTTCTCGTCCTGCTGCGAGACCACGATTCCGGTCGGAACATGGGTGATCCGCACCGCGCTGTCGGTGGTGTTGACCGACTGGCCGCCGGGACCCGAGGCGCGGAAGACGTCGATCCGCAAGTCGCGTTCGTCGATCGCGACATCGACCTCCTCGGCCTCGGGCAGCACGGCGACGGTGGCGGCGGAGGTGTGGATGCGCCCGCTCGACTCGGTCTCCGGGACGCGCTGGACGCGATGCACCCCCGATTCGAACTTCAACCGGGCGAAGACGCCGCTGCCGGAAATCTCGGCAATCGCCTCCTTGAACCCGCCGATCCCGGTCTCCGTCGTCTGCATCAGCGCCAGACGCCAGCCGCGCAGCTCGGCATAGCGCTGATACATGCGGAACAGGTCGGCCGCGAACAGCGCGGCCTCGTCGCCGCCGGTGCCGGCGCGGATTTCGAGGATCGCGTTCTTCTCGTCCGCCGCATCCTTGGGAAGCAGCAGGACTTTCAGCCGATGCTCGTGTCCGGCGATGCTCTCCCTGAGCGCCGGCAGCTCCTCTTGCGCGAGGTCGCGCATGTCGCCGTCCCCGCCCTCGTCGGCGATGATCTCTTCCAGCCCCTCCGCTTCGCGCTCCGCCGCCCGCAGCGCCCGGATCGCCTCGACCACCGGGGCGAGGTCGGCATATTCCTTGGAGGCCCGCACGAACGCCTGGGCGTCCTCGAAGTCCTGGGCGCCCATCCGCGCCGCCAGCTCCTCGTGGCGCAACAGGAGCTGGTCGAGCTTCTGGTTCATCTGCACGGGCGGCCCCGCCGGTTCACGAGAGCCCGGCCAGCCGGTCGGCGAGGGCGGCGAGCGGAACTTCGTCCTGGGCTCCGCTGTCGAGGTCCCTCACCGTCGCCATGTCCCGGGCGAGCTCGTCCTCGCCGAGAATGACCGCCGCGCGCGCATTGACGCGATCGGCCCGGCTCAACCGGCGGCGGAGATTGCCGCGATAGCCGAGCTCGACGGCGAACCCGGCGCGACGCAGCCGGTCGGCGAGAACCAGGGTCTCGGTCTCTGCCCTAGCACCCACCGGGATCAGCGCGATCGGCCGCGGCGGCGGATCCGGCGCGCCGGCCAGCATCGACAGCCGCTCGATCCCGCCGGCCCAGCCGACTCCCGGCGTCTGCGGCCCGCCCATCTGGCCGATCAGCCCGTCATAACGCCCGCCGGCGATCACCGCGCCCTGCGCGCCGAGCGCCTGCGTGGTGAATTCGAACGCCGTGTGGCAGTAGTAGTCGAGCCCGCGAACCAGGCGGGGATTGACCGTGTGGGCGATCCCCAGCCGGTCGAGCCCGTCGCGCACGGATGCGAAGAAATCGGCCGATTCCGCATCCAGGCTGTCGCCCAGCGTCGGGGCCCCGGCGATGGCGGCACGGTCGCCCGGGTTCTTGGAGTCGAGGATTCGCAACGGGTTGCGCGCCAGACGCTCGATGCTGTCCCGCGACAAATCGTCGCGCCGGGCCTCGAAATAGTCGACCAGCACCTCGCGGTAGGCTGCCCGGCTCTGCGCGTTGCCGAGCGTGTTGAGCTCGAGCGTCACCTGCCCGGCAACGCCCAGCGCGTCCAGCGTCGCCGCCCCCAGCGCAATCGCCTCGATGTCGCCGAGCGGCTCCGCCACCCCCAGCAATTCGATGCCGATCTGGTGAAACTGGCGCAGCCGGCCCTTCTGCGGGCGCTCGTAGCGGAACATCGGGCCGGCATAGAAGTACTTGAGCGGCATGTGCTGGGCGAGCCCGCCCGAGATGACGGCGCGCGCGACTCCCGCGGTTCCTTCGGGGCGCAAGGTGATTTCCGCGCCGCTTCGGTCCGCGAAGGTGTACATCTCCTTGGTCACGATATCGGAGGTGTCGCCCAGCGTACGCTTGAAGACTTCGGAGAACTCGAAGATCGGCGTCGCCATCTCGTGATAGCCGTAGCGTTCCGCCACCGAGCGGGCGCCATCCGCCACGCGCCGGAAGGCGCGTGCCTGATCGGGAAGCAGGTCGTGGGTCCCGCGGACCGGCTGCAGCCTCGCCATGGCGACGTTTGCTCGCGCTCTTGAACCGGCGCCTTATAGCGCAGATCGGCAAGCGGCAGAAAGCGCGCCGACCGCCCCTACCGCCGCAGGCCGTCGAGCGCGATATTGCGCATCACCTCCCCCGGCGGGCCGAGCGGCGGCATCGCCTTTCCGTCGACCAGCACCTCCAGGCCGCCGGCATTTCCGGTGATCAGCGTCAGGCCCTGCCGTGGCGGCACGGCGTAGCTCTGACCCTGCCGCAGCAGGCCCGAGTAGAGCGGCGGCGCGTCGCCGGACCGGATCTCGATCCAGCTATCGGTCAGCGCACGCAGCTCGAGGACGGGAAGGGCGGCGGCCTCCGCGCCCGCCGGTCCCGGACCGCCATGGCCCTCGGCGTTGGGCGGAGGGGGGCGCGAGGGCAGGGAGGCCGTCGCCGTCTCCGCCCGGGTCTCGGACTCCGCCTGTGCCGGCTCCGGTGCGGCCGGGTTGCCGGAGCCGGCGGGCTCGGCCGGGGAGATCGGCTGCGGGTCCGGTTCCGCGGCTGCGGTTCCGCCGTCCGGGGGCGCGGCCCGGAGCTCCGGCTCCGGCTCCGGCTCCAGCTCCGGCGCCGAGGGCTCTCGTATCGCCACGACCGTCGCTTCCGCCTCGATGCCGCTGGAGGTGTCGCCGGCGCGGGCGCTCGATTGGGGCGTCGGCGGCGGCTCTTCCCTGGCCGGCACGGCGGGCGGCGGGTCGTCGCCTGCCGCATCGGGCTCCTCGTCGAGCAGGCTGGCGAACCGGTCCGGCAGCGCCGCGACCCGTTCCATGGGATCGCCCTCGGTATTGGCCATGAAGTACCACACGCCGTAGACCGCGATCGCGAGCAGAGCCGCCAGCAGCAGCACCGACCGGGTGGGGAGATGCCCTTCGTCGATGGGGGAAAACACCTGCAGCTCGCCGCGGTCCGCGGTGCCGGCGCGGCTGGCGCGCAGGCGTTCCGCCAGCTCCGCCCCGTCGAGGCCCAGATAGTTTGCGTAGGACCGCAGGAACCCGGTCTGGTAGGCGAGGCCCGGAAGGTCTTCGAAGCGACCCGCCTCGATCGCCTCGATATAGACCTGTCGAATGCGCAGGTCGCGCGCGACATGCGTCACGTCGCGTCCGAGGACGATCCTCGCTTCGCGCAGACTCGCGCCCACCCCGGCGGGCTCGAAACCCGGCGAAATCTCGTCACCGAACATTTCGCGTCGGGCTCTGGCGATGGGTCCACCTCCACGCATGGCGTCGGCGCCTCCCGCCAGGCCGCGAAGTTCACCCCCGATGCGGTCCCCTGCGGGAACGGCATCTCAGTATAACCGCGCCAGGCGGTGTTGAAAGACATGGTTTCCGCTCGCCGGCGGCCGGCCCTCACAGCTCTGCGAGCTCGATCCCGTGGTCGATGGCGTAGTCCCGCAGGCGCTCCCGGATACTGTGATCGGGCAGGCTCAGCAGCGTCTTGATGAACCCGGCAAGCGCGCCCGCGTCGAGGCCGTTGACCATCGTCTTGACCGCCCCCAGCGTGCCCGCCGGCGCGGACAGGCTGCGGAAGCCCACGCCGATCAGCGCCATCGCCTCGATCGGGCGGCCGGCCATCTCGCCGCACAGGGAAACCGCGACACGGCTCTCGGCGCATCGGCGTGCCAGGTTCTCCAGCACCGAGAGCAGGCCCGGGGAAAGCACGTCGTAGCGGTCCGCCACCAGGGGATTGCCGCGGTCGACGGCAAAGAGAAACTGGAACAGGTCGTTGCTGCCGACCGACAGGAAGTCGACCTGCGGCAGGAGCGAGTCGAGCTGCCACATCAGGCTCGGCACTTCCAGCATCGCGCCGACCTCGAGCGGTTCGGGGATGCGCCGGCCTCGGTCCTTCGCCCGCTCGACTTCGAGGTCGAGTATGGCGCGTGCCGCCTCGAACTCCGCGACCTCGGCGATCATCGGGAACATGACGCTCAGCGGGCCTCCGTCGCACGCCACGATGAGGGCGCGGAGCTGTTGGCGCAGCATGCTCGGCCGGTCGAGCGCGACCCTGATCGACCGCCAGCCCATCGCCGGGTTCTGGTCGGCGGAGTCGCGGAAATAGGGGAGCTGCTTGTCGCCGCCGATATCGAGCGTGCGGAACCTGACCGGTCGCCCCGCGGCGCCTTCCAGCACCCGGCGGTAAAGATCGATTTGCGCCTCGACGCCGGGCAGCTCGGAGTGGAGCATGAACGGGATCTCGGTTCGGTAGAGGCCCACCCCGTCCGCCCCGCTCGCCTCCAGCGACTGCAAATCCATCAACAGCCCGGCGTTCACGTTGAGGCTGATATACACGCCGTCCTTGGTGACCGCCGGCTCGTCCCGCTTGGCGCTGTAGGCCGCGAGGCGGCGCTGGCGGACGGAAAAATGCTCCGCCACCGTTTGCTGGATGTCTTCCGCCGGCCGGACATAGACCTGGGAGTGGTCTCCGTCCACGATCACAGGATCCATCGGGTCGACCTGCGACAGCGCCCCCTTGACCCGGCCCACCACGGGGATGTCGAGCGCCCGGGCGACGATCGCGACGTGCGAATTGGCCGAGCCCTCTTCCAGGATCAGGGCCTTGAGCCGCCGCGGCGCGTAGTCGAGCAGCTCCGCCGGGCCGATCGAATGGGCCACCAGGACCAGCGCCTCCGGCTGCTCCGCCAGATGCGCCGTGCGAACGTCGCCGGTCAGATGGTGCAGCATCCGGTATGCCAGGTCCTCCAGATCCGCCATCCGTTCGCTCAGATAGGGGTCGGTGATCTGGCGCATCCGGGCGCGGGTGTCGTCGAGCACTTTCTGCACCGCGGCCTCGGCGGTCAGACCGCCGTCGATCGCCTCGCCGATGCGGCGCAACCAGCCCCGGTCCTCGGCGAATTTGCGGTAGGCGTGCAGCACGTCCAGGTGTTCGCCGGGTCGGCCGAGCGCATCCAGCGCGAGCATATCGTCGAGCTCGCTGTGCATCGAAGACAGGGCCTCGGCGAGCCGCCGGTGCTCGGCCGCCGGGTCGTCGGCGACGAGCTGGGGGATGCTCACCCGCGGGGTGTGGTGCACCGCTTCCCCCATGGCGAGGCCCCCGTTGATCCGGACTCCTTCGAGACGGATGGCGAGAACGGCGTTGCCCTGCGCCGGCGCGGTCTCCACCGGGCTGACGAGCCCGCCCGAGGCGATCAGCTCGGCGATGACGACGCCGATCACCTCCAGCGTCTCGACCTCCTCGTCGCTGTATTGCCGCTGCGCCCGGTTCTGCACCACCAGCACGCCACGCACCCGCCCGCCCCGAATGACCGGCACGCCGAGCAGCGAGTGGAAGGCCTCCTCTCCGGTCTCCGGCCGGTAGCTGAATCGCGGGTGGCTCTGGGCATCGGGGAGATTGAGGGGACGCGCCCGGGCCGCGACCTCGCCGACCAGCCCTTCGCCCACCCGCAGGCGGGTCAGGTGCACCGCCGAGGGGTTCAGGCCTTCGGTCGCGAACAGCTCGAGCGTTTCGCCGGCGCGCATCACGTAGACCGAGCACACCTCGGCAACCATTTCCGCCGCCACCAGCTTGACGATCTCGTCCAGGCGTTGCTGCGCCGAGCCGTCCCCGGCCATGATCGTCCGGAGCCGGCGAAGAGCCTGGCGGTGACCGCCAATGCCGGTCTGCGCCATCGGGATCAGCCCCCGGCCGAGGCCCTCGCCTCGATGGCGGCGAGCGCCTGGTCGACCAGCTCGCCGATGATCTCCGCGGTCGGCTGCTCGCGGACCACCATGCCGACGCTTTGTCCGGCCATCAGCGAACCCGAGTCGATGTCGCCGTCGATGACCGCGCGGCGCAGCGCGCCGGCCCAGAAATGCTCGATTTCGAGCTGCGCCTCGTCCTGCGCCATGTCGCCGGCGCGAACCTTGGCGATCACCCTCTTCTGGGTTTCGATGAAGGCTTGGGTTCCCTTGTTCTGCAGCGCCCGCACCGGGGTCACCGGAAAGTCGGGGTCAACCTGCACCGAGGTCACCGCGTCGCGCGCCGAGGCCCGGATGAAGGCGCGCTTGAAATCGGGATGCGCGATCGACTCGGTGGCGCAGACGAAGCGCGTGCCGAGCTGACAGCCGGACGCGCCGAGCTCCAGATATCCCAGGATCGCATCGCCGCGCCCGATACCGCCGGCGATGAACACCGGAACCTGGTCGAGATTGGGCAGGATTTCCTGCGCCAGCACGCTCGTTGCCACCGGGCCCACATGGCCGCCCGCCTCCGCGCCCTCGATGACGATCGCATCCGCGCCGAGCCGCACCAGCCGGCGCGCGACCGCCAGCGTCGGCGCGAAGCAGAGCACTCTCGCGCCGCTTTGCTTGATCCGGGAGATCGCCGGTCCCGGCGGCAGCCCGCCGGCGAGGATCACATGCGACACATGGTGGTCGCCGCAGACGTCGATCAGCGCGTCCAGCTCCGGATGCACGGTAATCAGGTTGACGCCGAAGGGCCGCGCCGTGAGGCGGTACGTGCCCTCGATCTCCGCGCTCAGCAGGTCGGGGGTCATTGCGCCGCAGGCGATGACGCCGAACCCGCCCGCGTTGGACAGCGCGGAGACCAGGTTGCGTTCCGACACCCAGGTCATCGCCCCGCCGAGGATGGCGTACTCGGCGCCCAGGAAAGCGCGCCCGCGGTGCCACAGAGCGTCCAGCCGCGCCCGCGCGGCGTGACCGCCGGGCGGCGAGTTCCGCCGTCCGCCGGGCGCGGCTGCGCTCATGCGTTCTCGCCGTCGTCGAGGCCGTAGGCGGTGTGCAGCGCGCGCAGGGCGAGCTCCGTGTATTCCTCGGCCAGCAGCACGCTCACCTTGATCTCGGATGTCGATATCACCTGGATGTTGATGCCTTTCTCGGCGAGGGCGTTGAACATCTTCTGCGCGACCCCGGCATGCGACCGCATGCCGATTCCGATCACCGAAATCTTCACCACCTCCGGGTCGCCCTCGACGCGGCTGAAGCCGATCTTGTCGCGCGCCGCTTCGATCATGCCCAGCGCGCGATCGTAATCCGCCTGGGCGACGGTGAAGGTGATGTCGGTCTGCTGGCCGTCCGCCGATACGTTCTGGACGATCAGGTCGACATTGATGCTGGTCTCGGCGAGCGGGCCGAATATGCCGGCCGCGATCCCGGGACGGTCGGGCACGCCCACGATGGTGATCTTGGCCTCGTCCCTGGTATAGGCGATGCCGCTGACGACTTGCTGTTCCACGTCCTCGTCCTCGTTGACCACGAAGGTGCCGGGTGCATCCACGAAGCTGGACAGCACCTGCAGCTCGACCCCGTGGTTCATCGCCAGCTCGACCGACCGGGTTTGCAGCACCCTGGCGCCCTGCGAGGCCATCTCGAGCATCTCCTCGAAGGTGACCTTTTCGAGCTTGCGCGCCTTGGCGACGATTCGCGGGTCGGTGGTATAGATCCCGTCCACGTCGGTAAAGATGTCGCAGCGGTCCGCGCCGAGCGCGGCGGCGAGCGCCACCGCGGAGGTGTCCGATCCGCCGCGCCCCAGCGTGGTGATGCGCCGGGCCGCGCTCAGACCCTGGAAGCCGGCGACGACCGGGACCTGGCCCTGCGCCATGCGCCGCAACAGCTCGTCCGGGTCGATCTCGCCGATGCGGGCGCGGCCGTGCACGTCGTCGGTCAGGATCGGAACCTGCCAACCGAGCCAGGACCGCGCGTCGACGCCGGCGGCCTGGAGCGCCAGCGCCATCAGCCCCACCGTCGCCTGTTCGCCCGACGACACCACGACGTCGTATTCGCGGGCGTCGTGCACCGGGGCGATCTCGCGCGTCCACTCGACCAGCCGGTCGGTGGTTCCCGCCATGGCGGAGACGACGACGGCGACTTCGTTCCCGGCCGCGACCGCGTCGGCGACCCGGCCGGCGGCGGTGCGGATCCGGTCGATGTCGGCGACCGATGTTCCGCCGAATTTCTGCACGAGACGCACCACTCAGCGCTCCCCCGCCGCGAACGCGCCCAGGCCGGATACGCCGGGATTTCGCCCGCCGCGGGGCCATGCGGTCCGGCGCGCCGCAAGGCCGGAAACAGCATCCGGCTGGCCCTTCCGCGAGGGCGTGATATGGCGGCAGTCATTCCCATGAAC
>JAPPGP010000027.1 GCA_028821395.1 Defluviicoccus sp. | reverse complement strand
CTGTGCGATCCCCGTCATCCCGAGCCCTCAGCCACGACTAAAAAATGGTCCTGGGGCGATGCGGCGCGCCCGGCGGTCGAGCTCCGCGCCGTCGGGATGACGCAGGTCGATCGAGAACACCACCTTCGACGGCACCGTGTTGGGCGAGTTGGGCGTGACCTCGAAGCGGCCGACGGTGAAGCGCAGCACGTCGTTCGAATCGGTCATCGCCTCGTTGAGCCGCGCCACCGCGCGTAGCGCCGCCTGCAGCGCATCGCGCCGCCCCTTGACCGGCGCGGTGCCGGCATGCGCGGTCGCGCCGCCGATCTCGACGACGAAGCGCTGCGATCCCTGCACCCCGGTGACCGCGCCGATCGGCACCGAAGCGGCCTCCAGCACCGGCCCCTGCTCGATATGCGCCTCGACATAGGCGGCGGGCAGCGCCGCCCCGTTGCGCCGCGGCAGGTCCGGCGCGGCGGAGAGAGTCCTGGCGAGCGCCCGGCCGAAGGAGATGCCGTTGGCGTCGAGAGCATCCTCGAACCGCTCCAGCGGCGCCGCGCCCGAGAACACCATCGAGCCCATGCAGCCCGGGTCGAAACGGCTGCCCTCCTCGTTGGTCCAGGCGACCAGCTCGATGGGGCGGCGCGTGGCGGCGCCGGCGTCGTCGATCGCCTCGATCGCCTCCAGCCCGGCGATCACGCCGTATATGCCGTCGAACCGTCCGCCGCGCGGCTGGCTGTCCATGTGGCTGCCGGTCAGCACCGGCGCGAGCTCCGGATCGCCGCCGGGGCGGCGGATGAACAGGTTCGCGGCATCGTCGACGGCGACCGCGTAGCCGCGCCGCCGCGCCCAGTCGACCAGGAGTTCACGCGCCGCGATGTCCTCGTCGGACAGCGCCTGGCGGTTGACGCCGTTGCCCGGAATGGCGCCGATCTCGGCCATCTCCATCAGCCGGCGCCACAGCCGGCCGCCATCGACCCGCGCCGCGATCCCGTTGCCTTCGCCCACAATGCCTTCCACAGCGGTCTTCGTGCTAGGGTCAAACTGCCACGCATTACCGATACAGGGAAGACCGAGATGAGCCGCCTGCCCCCGCTCGACATGGACGAGATGACGCCGGAACAGCGCCGGGTTTACGACGACATCGCGAACGGCCCGAGGGGCAGCGTGCGCGGGCCGTTCCCTGTGCTGGTCAGGAGCCCCGGCCTCGCCGACCACGTGCAGAAGGCGGGCGGCTATCTGCGCTACGAGAGCGCGCTCCCCGGCAAGCTGCGCGAGCTCGCGATCCTCACCGTGGCGCGTCACTGGGGTGCGGGGTACGAGTGGGCGGCGCACGCGCCGATCGCCGAATCGGAAGGGCTCGCGAGCACCACCATCGAGGCGATCAGGGTCGGTGCCGCGCCCGATTTCGAAGACCCGGCGGAGGCCACCGTGCACGCGTTCTGCACCGAGGTGCTGACCACGAGCGAGGCGGGCGAGGAGACCTACGCCGCCGCGCTCGATCTCCTGGGAGAGGAGGGGCTGGTCGATCTGGTCGGGCTGATGGGCTACTATTGCCTGGTCTCTTTCACCCTCAACGTCTTCCGCATCGAGCCGCCGGGCGGTCCCCCGTCCTTCGCCTGATCGCGGCGCAGGGACCAGCATGGCGATCAACCGGGCCGGCTACACCCATTCCCAGACCGTGACGGTGCTGACCTCGGCCAGCATCATGCTGACGCTGTCGATGGGGATGCGCCAGAGCTTCGGCCTGTTCGTCACCCCGGTGACGGAAGGCATCGGCGTCTCGGTCGCCGACTTCACCCTCGCGCTCGCCATCCAGAACCTGGTCTGGGGGCTGAGCCAGCCGATGATCGGCGGGATCGCCGACCGTTTCGGCTGCCGCGTCGTGACCGTGCTCGGCACCTTCCTGTTCGCCGGCGGGCTCGCGCTGACGCTGGCGGCGACCGGGCCGGTGGAGCTGATCGTCGGGCTCGGGCTGATGGTCGGCGTCGGGCTCGCCTGCACGGCGCTCAACATGGGCCTCGCGGCCACCGCCAAGGTGATCTCGCCGGTCAGACGCTCGATGATCCTCGGCACCGTGGCGGCGGCCGGTTCGATCGGCACCTTCATCGCCGCGCCGATCGCCCAGGGGCTGATCGGGCTGGGCGGGTGGGAGCTCGCGATGATCGGCTTCATCGCGCTCTGCGCGCTGATGCTGCCGGCTGCGGCGTTCGTCGGCGCCGGCGACCGGCCGAAGGACACCGCCGTGCCCGTCGAGCCGGATCGCAGCGCCGGGCTCACCTTCACCCAGGCGCTCGGCGAGGCGGGCCGCCACCGCGGCTATGTCATCATGGCGGTCGCCTTCTTCGTATGCGGGCTGCAGCTCATGTTCGTCGCCACCCACCTGCCGGCCTATCTCGTGATTTGCGGCCAGCCGCCCGAGCTGGGCGCCGTCGCGCTCGCGGTTATCGGCGGGTTCAACGCGGCGGGCTGCTACCTGCTCGGCTGGCTCGGCGACAGGTTCCCCAAGCACATCCTGCTCGGCACCGTCTATATCCTGCGCTCGCTGCTGATCGTGGCCTATTTCATGCTCCCGCCCTCGCCGGCCTCGACGGTGGTGTTCGCCGCGCTGCTGGGACTGCTCTGGCTCGGCGTGGCGCCGCTGGTCAACGGGCTGGTGGTGCAGATGTTCGGCCTCTCCTTCGTCGCCACGCTGTCGGGGATCGCCTTCGTCAGCCACCAGGCGGGCTCGTTCTTCGGCGCCTGGGGCGGCGGGCTGCTGTTCGACGCGTTCGGCAATTACGACCTCGCCTGGCAGATCGGCGTCGCCATCGGGATAACCGCCGGGGTCGCCCAGATGTTCATGGACGACACCCCCACCAGGCGGATGGCCGGCGCCCCGGCCTGAGGACGCTCAGCCTCCTCGCGTCCACCCGACGAAAGCTGCGGAATGGCTCGGGTATGATGGTTCCGCACCGTCCGTCCCCGGCAAAATGAACAGGACAAACCGTGGCACGAGCCCTTCCTCCGACAAAGACCTTATGAGACTGAACGCCGGGAGGCGCCTTTCCGCGCAGCGCTCCCGCCGGAGTTGAATTCCCGCCGGACCGATCGAATATCCGGTTCATGGATGCGATCCGCGAATCCGGGTCGGCGGGCGGGGCGGCATGACGGGGCTGGTGCTTCGCGGCGTCGCCGGGCTGCGCGGCGGGTTCGGGGGGGTGGCCTCGGTCTGGGGCCTCGTGCTCGCCATCCCGCTCGTTGTGGCGGCGCTCGACCCGGCAAGCCTCGCCGCCATCCTGGGCGAGGCCCTCGGCGGGTTCGCCGGAACGCTGCCCTGGGTCGCGGCCGCGGTCGCGCTGGTCGCCGGACTCAAGGCGAGCGGGGCGACCGCGCTGGTGGCGCGCGCCTTCGAGGGCCGCGAGACGCGGATGATCGTGCTCGCCGCGCTGTTGGGCGGGCTCGCCCCGTTCTGCTCCTGCGAGGTCATCCCGTTCATCGCCGCCATGCTGGCGCTCGGCGCGCCGCTCTCGGCGATCATGGCGTTCTGGCTGTCCTCGCCGCTGATCGACCCGGCGACCGCGCTGATCACCGCCGCCGCGCTCGGCTGGGAGTTCGCCGCCGGCAAGGCGGTGGCGGCGGTCGCGCTCGGGCTGGCGGGCGGCTTCGCCGTCCGCCCGCTCGCCCGCCTGCCCGCATTCGCCGCCCCGCTGCGCGCCGGAAGGGACGGGCTCTGCACCGGCTGCGAGACCCCGCTGGGCGGAGATACGCTGTGGCGGTTCTGGCGTGAGCCGCCGCGTCGGAAGATATTCCGCGCCGAGGCGGTGGCGAACGCGCGGTTCCTCGTCAAGTGGCTCGCGCTTGCCTATCTGCTGCAGGCGCTGCTGGTCGCCTACGTGCCGGCGGCGGCGGTCGCGGCGGCGGTCGGCGGCGACGGTGTTGCCTCGATCGCGATCGGCGCGCTGGTCGGCGCGCCGGCCTATCTCAACGGCTACGCCGCGCCGGCCCTGATTGCCGGGCTGATGCAGCAGGGCATGGGTGCGGGCGCGGCGATGGCCTTCATGGTGGCCGGATCGGTGAGCTGCATCCCGGCCATGGCGGCGGTGTTCTCGCTGGTGCGGAGCCCGGTGTTCGCCGCCTATGTCGCTCTCGGCATCGCCGGCGCGATGGCGTTCGGCGCGGCGTTCGGCGCCCTCATGGGCTGATCCGCCCGCCAGGCGTCCGCTGGACAGCGCGCTTCCGGCCCGGCCCGGTGTATCCTGAGGCGCGCGGCAACCGACGGGGCGGAGCATGGAGTTCAGGACGGTCGGCGGCGAGACGGGCGACGGTCTCCGCGTGTCCCTGGTAGGGCTCGGCTGCAACAATTTCGGGCGCCGGCTGGGCGAGCGCGAGTCGCGCGCGGTGATCCACGCCGCGCTCGATGCCGGGATCACCCTGTTCGACACTGCAGAGTCCTATGGCGGCGGGCGCTCGGAGAAATACATCGGCAAGGCGCTCGGCGCGCGGCGCCACGAGGTGGCGATTGCCACCAAGTTCGGCTGGAGCGGCGGCGCCGGGTCGCGAAAGCCGTCGAGGGCAGCCTGAAGCGGCTCCGCACCGAGACGATCGACCTCTACCAGATCCACCGCCCCGACCCGTCGACGCCGATCGCCGACACGCTGGAGGCGCTGGATCGGCTGGTGGATCAGGGCAAGGTGCGGTTCGTCGGCTGCTCCAATTTCTCCGGCGCCCAGATCGCCGAGGCGCGCGCGGTCGCGGCGGCGCATGATTGGTGCGACTTCGTCACCGCGCAGAACCCCTACAGCCTGCTCGACCGGGCGATCGAGGACGACGTGATCCCGGCCTGCGGCGAGGCGGGGATGGGCATCCTGCCCTACTACCCGCTCGCCAACGGGCTGCTGTCGGGCAAGTATCGGCGGGGCACGCCCTGGCCCGGCGGCACCAGGCTGTCCGAATGGCGGGTCACGGATATCGAATGGGAGCAGGTCGAGGGGCTCGCCCGCTTCGCTCGCGCGGCGGGCCGCTCGCTGCTCGATCTCGCCTTCTCCTGGCTCGCCGCGCAGCCCGGCATCCTCAGCGTGATCGCCGGCGCGACGAGCCCCGACCAGGTGACGGCCAATGCCGGCGCGGCGGGCTGGCGGCTGACCGAGGCGGATCTCGGTGAGGCGGACCGGTTCGCGCCACCGGTATGACCCATGCTGCCACCCCGGGCTTGTTCCGGGGACCAGAGCAACCGCGCAGTCGCTTGAACCCGTGGCTCTGGACCCCGTAACAAGTCCGGAGCGCCAAAGGGGCGGCCAAGCCGGTTCCAACCCGACCCGTTACGCTCTAGCATCGCCCGGTTGCCGCCGATGGAGGAGGACGACGTGACCGATCCGCTGTGGCTCGCGAAATACCCCGAGGGCGTGAAATGGGATGCCGAGATCCCCGAAGGACCGCTGTTTGCGATCCTCGAAGAGGCGGTCGAACGCTTCCCCGGCAACGAGGCGATGGACTTCCTCGGCAAGCGCTACACCTATGCCGAGCTCGGCGACGCGGTGACGCGCGCGGCCGCCGGTTTCCGCGCGCTCGGCGTCGCCAAGGGGGTCAAGGTCGGGCTGTTCCTGCCCAACTGCCCGCAATTCGTCATTTCCTTCTTCGGCATCCTCAAGGCCGGCGGCACGGTGGTCAATTACAGCCCGCTGTACACGGAAGACCAGCTCGCCCACCAGATCGAGGATTCCGGGACCGAGATCATGGTGACGCTCGGCCTGGAGGCGCTGTACCCGAAGATGGCAGCGCTGCTGGACCGCGGGCTGATCGGCAAGCTCGTCGTCGGCACCTTGCAGGCCGCCCTGCCGTTCCCCAAGAGCGTGCTGTTCCCGCTGCTGCGAAGAAGCGAGATCGCCCGCGTGCCGGACGACGACCGGCATCTCGCCTTCGCCAAGTTGCTCGACAACGACGGCGCCGGCGAGCCGCCCGCGATCGACCCCCGCGCCGATATCGCGGTGCTGCAATACACCGGCGGCACCACCGGGGTCTCCAAGGGCGCCATGCTGACCCACGCCAACCTCCACGCCAACGTCCACCAGGCGCTGATGTGGAGCCCCGACCTGGTGCCGGGCGAAGAGCGCATGATGGGGGTGTTGCCGTTCTTCCACGTCTTTGCCATGACCGTGGTGATGAACCTGACCATTGCGCTCGGCGGCTCGATCGTGATGCGCCCGCGCTTCGAGCTTGACCCGGTGCTGGAGGACGTGACGAAGAAGAAGCCGACGCTGTTCCCCGGCGTGCCGACGATGTACACCGCGATCGTCAACCACCCGAAGCTGCAAAAATTCGACCTGACCTCGATCAAGATCTGCCTGTCCGGCGGTGCGCCGCTGCCGGGCGAGATCAAGCGCCGCTTCGAAACGCTCTCGGGCTGCAAGCTGGTCGAGGGCTACGGGCTGACCGAGACCTCGCCGCTGGCCACCGCCAACCCGTTCGACGGGCTCAACAAGGAGGGCTCGATCGGCCTGCCGGTGCCCGGCACCTCGATCGCCATCGTCGACAAGGAGGACCCGCGAAAGCTGTTGCCGCAGGGCGAGGACGGCGAGATCTGCGTCTCCGGCCCGCAGGTGATGAAGGGTTACTGGGGGCGCGAGGAGGCGACCGCCGAGACCGTCGTCGACGGCAGGCTGCTCACCGGCGATGTCGGCCATATCGACGAGGAAGGCTACGTCTTCATCATCGACCGCAAGAAGGACCTCGTGCTGGTGAGCGGCTTCAACGTGTTCCCGCGCAAGGTGGAGGAGGGGATCTACCGCCACGAGGCGGTCGAGGAGGTCACGGTGATCGGCGTGCCGGACGACTACACCGGAGAGGCGGTGAAGGCCTTCGTCAAGCTCAAGGAGGGAAGGGCGCTCGACGCCGACGAACTCAAGGACTTCCTCGCCGACAAGCTCGGCCGGCACGAGATGCCGAAGCATGTCGAGTTCCGCGACGAGTTGCCCAAGACGATGATCGGCAAGCTGTCCAAGAAAGAGCTGGTCGCCGAGGAGCAGGCCGCCCGCGAGGCCGCGTCGGGCTGAGCGGCTCTGAGGCGGGGGCGTCGCCAAGTTGGAGGCGGCGTTCGATTCGTTCCAGCTGCTCCCCGTGCCGGTCGAGGCGCTGGTGGATGTTGGCCACGCCGCGCTGCAGGTTGGCGAGCTGGTTCTGCCGATCGGCCAGGTGCCGCTCGATCGACGACACGCGCCGGCGGAGATCGCCGAGCACGGCATCGATCTTGTCAACCGTCGCGCGGATCGCTCGAAGCTGCACGAGCACCAGGTTCTCGACCTCGGAGTTCATACCGTCAACCGACCCGCGGGGGCCGCCGATGTCGAGTTTCGCCGGACGGCCTCGGCAAACCGGGTGGAGGCGAATCGGGCCATCGCCTAGCATTCCGCGGCCCCGCGGGCGGGGCGTTGCCGATTCCCATGCGAGAGAAAGATGCCGGTCGAGACTCCGCGAACCGCGCTCACCCTGAAGGCGGCGGCGGCCGCGCTGCTGCTCGCTGCGGCCGCCGAGGCCGCCTCCACCCATCCCGCGACCGGCGAGAAGCTGGCCCGCGACCAGAGCTTCACCTACCGCTTGCTCGACCAGTTCCCCACCCTCGACCCGCAGCTCAACGAGGACGTCTCGGGCTTCCACGTGATCCGCGACCTGTTCGAGGGGCTGTTGAACCAGGACGCCGAGGGCAACCTCGTCCCCGGCGTGGCGACGCGCTACGCGGCATCCGACGGCAACACGACCTACCGCTTCACCCTGCGCGAAGACGCGCGCTGGTCGAACGGCGATCCGGTCACCGCGCACGACTTCGTCTATTCCTGGCGGCGCGCGGTCGATCCCGCCACGGCGTCGCCCTATGGCTGGTATGTCGAGCTCACCCAGATGGCCAACGCGAAGCAGATCCTGGCTGGCGAAAAGCCGCCCGAATCGCTCGGCGTCGGCGCCCCCGACGACCGCACGCTGGTGGTGAAGCTCGACCGGCCGCTGCCCTATTTCCCGGCGATGACCACCTACGCCACCCTGTTCCCGGTGCACCGCGCGACGATCGAGAAGCACGGAAAGGCGTGGACCGCGCCCGGCAAAATGGTCTCCAACGGCGCCTATGTGCTGAAGGAGATGGTGCTCAACGAGTACCACAGGCGGGTGAAGAACCCGTTCTACTGGGGCGCGGATTCGGTGATCGTCGAGCGCGTCACCGGCCTCGTTATCAACGATTCTAACCAGGCGCTGACCCGCTACCGGGCGGGCGAGCTCGATCATCTCGAGCCGCTGCCGCCCGGCCAGTTCCCGGCGCTGAAGAAGGAGCTGCCGGGCGAGGCGAAGAGCGTGCCGCGGCTGTGCTCCTACTACTACGCGATCAACCACACCGATAGCGGCAACGCCGCGCTCCGCGACGTGCGGGTCAGGCGCGCCCTCGGCATGGCGATCGACCGCGACGTGATCGTGAGCCGGCTGCTCAAGGGCGGGCAGTGGCCGGCGTACAACTTCACCCATCTGAAGACCGCCGGGTTCCGCATGCCCGACATCGCCTATGCCAAGCTGAGCCAGCGCGAGCGGGACGCCGAGGCGAGGCGGCTGTTCGCCGAGTCCGGGGTCAGGGACCTCGCGCTGAAGCTGATTTACAACACGTCCGAAAGCCACAAGCAGATCGCCACCGTGATCGGCCAGATGTGGAAGCAGAAGCTCGGCGTCCGCACCGAGCTGGCCAATTTCGAGTGGAAGACCTATCTCGACATCCGCAAGAACCGCGAGTTCGACATCGCCCGGTCGGGCTGGTGCGGCGACTACAACGAGGCCTCCACCTTCCTCGACCTGCTGACCACCCGTCACGGCGCCAATGACGGCGGCTACTCCAACCCCGAGGTGGACGCGCTGATGCGGCGCTCGCGGACCGCCGAGGACCCGTCCGGGATCTATGTCGAGGTCGAGCAGATCCTCGCCCGCGACATGGCGATCATCCCGATCTACCACTACGCCAACACCTTCCTGCTCAAGACCGACATCCACGGCTGGCCCTACGACAACGTCGAGAACAACTGGTATTCGAGGAGTCTCTACCGGGTGGCGGAGTGAGGGGAGGATTTGCGCCGCCCCAAGATTGAACGGGACCAATACGGGCACATGAAGACGACGCTCGATATCGACGACGAGTTGCTGGCGCGTGCGAGGCGTCACGCGCAGGAAACCGGGCGGCCGCTGCGCGCACTGGTGGAGGACGGGCTGCGCCGCGTCCTCGCCCCCGCCGCGCCGCGGACGCGATACCGACTGGCCGATCTGAGGACGGGCGACCCGGACGCGCCGGACCCGCTGGAGGGGTATTCCTGGCCCGAGCTTCGCCAGGCGATCTACGGCGATCCCGGCGCGCCGTGATTGCCGTCGACACCGAATTCTGCTCCACACGCACTGCCGCGACGGTTCCGTCTGAAGCGGACGCGCCCCAGCCGCTCCAATGATCGCCTATTTCCTCAAGCGCCTCGCCGTCGCGGTGCCGACGCTGCTGATCCTTGTCGTGCTGTCCTATGTGCTGATCCATGCCGCCCCGGGCGGGCCGTTCGACGCCGAGCGCGCGCTGCCGCCCGAGGTGATGGCCAATCTGGAGCGCAAATACGGTCTGGATCAGCCGCTCGCGGTGCAGATCTGGCGCTATCTGATGGGCATCGTCACCCAGTTCGATTTCGGCCCATCCTTCCGCTACAAGGACCAGGGCGTGAACCAGATCATCGCCCAGGGGTTTCCGGTCACGCTGACCTATGGCGCCTGGGCCTTCGCGGCGGCGGTCGCGGTGGGAATCCCGCTCGGCATCGCGGCCGCGCTCAGGCACAACACCCTGCTCGACTACCTCGCCGTCGGAGTCTCGGTCGGCGCCCAGGTGCTGCCCAACTTCGTGATGGCGCCGATCCTGACGCTGGTGTTCACGCTCTGGCTCGGCTGGCTGCCGGGCGGCGGCTGGCAGGGCGGGCAGTGGATGTACGTGGTCATGCCGGTGATCGCGCTCTCGACCTCCTTCATGGCCTCGATCGCGCGGATCGCCCGGACCTCAATGCTCGACGTGCTGGGCGCGGATTTCATCCGCACCGCCCGCGCCAAGGGGCTGCCGGCGCGGCGAATCGTGCTCGGCCACGCGTTCAAGCCCGCGATGCTGCCGGTGATCTCCTATCTCGGTCCCGCCTTCGTCGGCATGATCACCGGCTCGGTGGTGATCGACGTGTTCTTCGCCACCGGCGGCATCGGGCAGTTCTTCGTCAACTCGGCGCTAAACCGCGACTATCCCGTCATCATGGGGGTGACCATCCTGACCGGGGCGCTGACGGTGTCGTTCAACCTGCTGGTCGACCTGCTCTATGCCTGGATCGACCCGCGCATCCGGTACTGAGACGTGATTCTGTTCGGACGGCGCGCGATGCGAGCGCTGGAGAAACCGCGGGCCGGGCGCTCGCTGTGGCGCGACGCCGGGCGGCGTTTCATGCGCAACCGCGCCGCCGTGGCGAGCCTCGCCGCGCTGATTCTGGTCGCCGGCTTCGCGCTGCTCGGCGGCCTCGTCGCGCCCTGGTCGAACGAGGAGATCGACTGGTCGATGCTCGGCCAGGTGGCAGACAAGGGGGCGCCGTCGCTTGCCAACGGGCACTATTTCGGCGTCGACCAGCTCGGCCGCGACCTCTACGCGCGCACCGTCCAGGGCACAGGGATCTCGCTCATGGTCGGCATCGTCGGCGCGCTGATCTCGGTGGTGGTGGGCACGCTCTACGGCGCGACCGCGGGCTACTTCGGCGGCCGGCTCGACGGCGCGATGATGCGCATCGTCGACGTGCTGATGGCGATCCCCTACATGTTCGTGCTGATCGTCTTCATGGTGGTCTTCGGGCGCTCAATCCTGATGCTGTTCATCGGCATCGGGCTGGTCAGCTGGCTCGAAATGGCGCGCATCGCGCGCGGTCAGACGCTCGCCCTCAAGAACCGGGAATTCGTCGAGGCGGCGGTCGCCATCGGCGTCCGCCCGGGCCGCATCATCGCGCGCCACATCGTCCCCAACCTCGCCGGCGTGGTGATCGTCTATGCCACCCTGCTGGTGCCCTCGATGATCCTCTATGAGAGCTTCATCAGCTTCCTCGGGCTCGGGGTGCAGGAGCCGGCGACCAGCTGGGGCGCGCTGATCGCCGCCGGGGCGAGCCAGATGCAGTACGGCACGCTGTGGCAGCTCCTGTTCCCGCTGTTCTTCTTCGTGGTCACGCTGTTCGCCTTCTTCTTCCTCGGCGACGGGCTGCGCGACGCGCTCGACCCGAAGGACCGCTGAGAAGTGGCGCTGCTCTCGGTGCGCGACCTGCGCGTGTCGTTCGCGACGCCGGACGGCACGGTGAGCGCCGTCGACGGGGTCGATCTCGACGTCGAGCCCGGCCGGGCGCTCGGCGTCGTGGGGGAGAGCGGCTCGGGCAAGAGCCAGACGATGTACGCCATCATGGGGCTGCTCGCGAAGAACGGCAGCGCCAGCGGCTCGGTCCGGTTCGACGGGGACGAGCTGCTCGGCCTCGGCGAGGCCGCGCTCAACCGGTTCCGCGCGAGCCGCATCGCCATGGTGTTTCAGGACCCGATGACCGCGCTCAACCCCTATATGCGCATCGAGGACCAGATGACCGAAGTGCTGACGCTGCATCGCGGCATGACGCGGCGCGAGGCGCTCGCCGAATCGATCCGCCTGCTGGAAGCGATGGAGGTCCCCGACGCCCCGGCGCGCATCGGCATGTACCCGCACCAGTTCTCCGGCGGCATGCGCCAGCGGGTGCTGATTGCCATCGCGCTCGCCTGCCGCCCGCGGCTCTTGATCGCCGACGAGCCGACCACCGCGCTCGACGTGACCGTGCAGGCGCAGATCATGCACCTGCTGGCCGACATGCGGGCGCGCTTCGGCACCGCGGTGATCCTGGTCACCCACGATGTCGGCGTCGTCGCCGGCAATTGCGACGAGATGGCGGTGCTCTATGGCGGGCGGGTGATGGAGAGGGGGACGGTCGCGGACATCTTCGCCGTGCCGCGCCACCCCTATACCGCCGGGCTGCTGGAGGCGGTGCCGCGGCTCGACCGGGAGGACGAGCGCCTGCCCGACATCCCGGGCGACCCGCCGGACCCCGCCCGGCCGCAATCGGGATGCCCGTTCGCCGCGCGCTGCGGGCTGGCCGACGTGCTCTGCGCGCGCGAGGCGCCGGCGCCCGTGCCCTTCCCGGGCGGGCGCCTTGTCGCCTGCCATCGCCCGCTCGGAGCGGCGCCGTGAGCGCGCTGCTCTCGGTCCGCGACCTCTCGGTCTCCTTTCCGGTGCGGCCGGCCGGGCTGCGCCCGTGGCAGCGCGCCCGGGAGCTTCGCGCCGTGCGGGAGGTGAGCTTCGAGCTCGACGCCGGCGAGACCATCGGCATCGTCGGCGAGAGCGGCTCCGGCAAGTCTACGCTCGCCCGCGCGCTGATCGGCACGATCCCCGCCGCCGGCGGGCAGGCGCTGTGGCGGGGCGAGGATCTGCTGGCGATGTCGCCCGCCGAGCGCCATCGCCGCCGCCGCGACATCCAGATGATCTTCCAGGATCCGCTCGCTGCGCTCGACCCGAGGATGACCGCAAGCGAGATCGTCGCCGAGCCGCTCGCAACCCACGAGCCCGCCCTGAAGCGAACCGAACGCCGGGCGCTCGTGGCGCAGATGATAGAGCGCGTCGGCCTGCTGCCCGACCACCTCGACCGCTACCCGCACGAATTCTCCGGCGGGCAGTGCCAGCGCATCGCCATCGCCCGGGCGCTGGTGTCGCGGCCGCGGCTGGTGATCTGCGACGAGCCGGTCTCGGCGCTCGACGTCAGCGTGCAGGCGCAGATCGTCAACCTGCTCTACGATCTCAGGCGGGAGCTCGATCTCGCGCTGATCTTCATCGCCCACGACCTCAGCGTGGTGAAGCACATCTCCGACCGGATCATGGTGTTCTATCTCGGCCGGGCGCTGGAATACGCGCCGGCGCGCGACCTCGTCCGCGCCCCCAGCCACCCCTATACCAGGGCCCTGATCGCCGCCGCGCCGATCCCCGACCCGGCGGTCGAGCGCGGCCGAATCCGGGCGCCGCTCGGCGGCGAGGTGCCGTCGCCGCTCGTCCCGCCGTCCGGCTGCGCCTTTCGCACCCGCTGTGCGATCGCCCGCCAGTCCTGCGCCGGCGAGACCCCGGCGATGCAGGAATACGCGCCCGGCCATTTCGCGGCCTGCCCGTTCGGCGCGTCCCTCGATACGGCCCCTGAGGGGCCTGCTCGGAATGAGGCCATGCAAAGGAATCCCTCATCCTGAGTGGCTCCGGACTCGATTCGGGGCGGATCGAAGGACAGCGTCCGGGCAGACGGCGCGCGACGCCGATCGTGACCATGGTGAGAAATCAGGGCTAGTGGCAGGGGAAGCCGGCCGCGTGGCGCGTGTCGTGGGCAGCGTCGTGCAGTGCGGAGGTCTGCGCGTGGCCGGCGAGCGTTACGATGGCGAGCCCGATGCAGGCGCAGACGGCGATGGCGACGAATTTGGTCAAGACCGGGGCCCGGCCTTGCGTCAGAGCGGTCATGCGCATCTCCCTCGTGTCATCGGCGGGTTTCGCCGCGCCCGCTAGCAATAGCCCTTGGTTCCAAACCCGGTCAAGCGGCGGGGGCACATCGCCTCAGCGTTCGCGGGCGATGGCGTGGAAAAACGTCCCCGTGACGTTGCCGCGCCGCCCGCCGCCCGGCCCGAGCGCGCGCCCCTCGCCGTCGAACAGGTCGAGGAAGGACTGGTCCGCCGCCGCGTCCCGCATCGTGGCGTAGTGGAACTCGTGGCCGCGCACCGCCGTGCCGGCGCCGCCGAGCACGCAGTCCGCGGCGGTCACCGCGCGGCGGTAGCCGAGATGCAGCCTGCGCTCGCGGAAGCTGGTGCTGTGCCCCATCAGCCCGGCCATCCGGTGGGTGTTGCCGTCCGCGTCCTCCAGCGCCTGCCCAAGCACCATGTAGCCGCCGCACTCGCCATGCACCGGCCGGGTCTCGGCGAACTCCCGGAGCCCGCCGAGGAATTTGCCCGCCGCTGCGATCCGCCCGGCATGCAGCTCGGGATAGCCGCCCGGCAGCCAGCAGCAGTCGCAGCCCGGCGGCGGCGGCTCGTCGGCGAGCGGCGAGAAGCGGACGATCTCCGCGCCCTGCCGGCGCCAGCCCGCCGCCATCTGGGGGTAGAAGAAGGAGAACGCCGCGTCGTCGGCGAGCGCGATGCGCTGGCCCGGCGGGTCGAGCGGGCGCGTGTCGAAGCTCGCGCCGCGTGGCCCGACCGCCGGCGCGCGGGCAAGCGCCTCGATGCGGTCGAGATCGACGGTCTCGGCGACCTGTCCGGCCAGCGCATCCACCCGTTGCGCGAGATCCCGCCGCTCGCGCGCCTGGACCAGCCCGAGATGGCGGTCCGGGAAGGCGAGGTCGGGGTGCCTCGGCAGCCAGCCGAGACGCGCGATCCCGGCGGCGGCGAGGCCTTCGGAGGCGGTGCGCAGATGCCGCTCGCTGGCCACCCCGTTGAGAATCGCGCCCCCGAGCTCGAGGCGCGGATCGAACGCCGCGAACCCGGCGGCGACGGCGCCGGCCGATCGGCCCTGGCCGGCGATGTCGATCACTAGCACGACCGGGATGCCGAAGCCGACGGCGACGTCGGACGCAGCGCCCGATCGCCCGTCGCGCCCGGCGACGCCATCGAACAGCCCCATCGCCGACTCGATCACCAGCACCCCGCCCGGCTCGGCAGCGGATCGCAAAACCTGCGCGACGTGGCCGGGCGACATCGCCCAGCTGTCGATATTGGCGCAATCGGTGCCGCTGGCGGCGGCGTGGAAGGCGGGATCGATGTAGTCCGGCCCGCATTTGAGCGCGCCCACTCGGCGCCCGCGCCGCCCGAGCGCCGCGATCAGCCCGACCGCGACCGTGGTCTTGCCGGCCCCGGATCGCGGCGCCGCGACCATCAGCGCCCGCGCGCTCAAGCAATTGCCCCCGCGAAGGCCGGGGCGAGCCGGAGGAGGCGCTGGCGCAGGCTGACGATCTCGCCGATGACCACGACCGCCGGCGGCTCGATCGGATGAAGCTCCCGGTCGCGGGAGACCGTGCCCAGGCTGGAGACCAGGATGTCCTCGTCCGACCGGGTGGCAGACGAGATCACCGCGAGCGGGGTCTCCGGCGCCATGCCGCCGACGATCAGCGCCTCGGCGATCCGCTCCAGCCGGCGCAGCGCCATGTAGAGCACCAGCGGCTGCCCCAGCCGGGCGAGCGCCGCCCAGTCGGTCTCTTCGGCCTCCGAAGCGGCGTGTCCGGTGGCCAGCACCACCGCCCGGTTCACGTCCCGCAGCGTGGCCGGGATGGTCGCCACCGCCATCGCCGCCAGTCCCGCCGTGACGCCCGGGATTATCCTGAACGGGATCCCCGCCTCGGCGAGGATCAGCATCTCCTCGCCGCCGCGGCCGAACACCATCGGGTCGCCCCCCTTGAGGCGCAGCACGCGGCGGCCTTTCCGTGCGAGGGCGATCATGCGGGCCGAGACCGCCTCCCGGTCGATGGCGTGCTCGCCCGCGCGCTTGCCGGAATAGATCCGCTCGGCCTCGGGATGCGCGAGGTCGAGGATGCGCCCGTCGATCAGCGCATCGTGCAGCACCGCATCGGCCTGTTGCAGCGCGCGCAGCGCGTTGACGGTGAGATAGCCCGGATCGCCTGGCCCGGCGCCGACCAGCCACACCGTGCCGGGCTCGAAGACCGGGCAGTTGTCCAGCATGGACTCCAGCCGCTCGCCAATCATCGGTCCCCCCGCCCCGGGTGACAGCCTCGCGCCGATACCCTATCTCCGGCACCATGGTACGTGATTCCGGGCTGCGCCGCGGCTGGACCACCGGCGCCTGCGCCACGGCGGCGGCCAAGTCGGCCTATGGCGCCCTGCTGACCGGGACGTTCCAGGACCCGGTCACCATCGCCCTGCCGCGCGGGCAGCGCGCAGCCTTCGCGCTCGCCGGGCACCGTCTGGCCGACGGCGCGGCGACCGCCTCGGTGGTCAAGGACGCCGGCGACGACCCCGACGTGACCCATGGCGCGCTCATCGAGGCCACGGTGCGCGCGTCCCCCGGCGGGCTCCGCTTCCGCGCCGGGCCCGGCGTCGGCACGGTGACCAAGCCGGGACTGCCGGTCGAGCCCGGCGAGCCCGCGATCAACCTGGCGCCGCGCCGGATGATCGCCGACGCCATCGCAGAGGTTGCGGCGGCGCACGGCGACGCCGGCGATGTCGAGGTCGAGATCGCGATTCCCGGCGGCGAGGAGCTCGCGCGCAAGACGATGAATTCGAGACTCGGCATCGTCGGCGGGCTTTCCATTCTCGGCACCACGGGCATCGTCGTCCCCTATTCCTGCGCCGCCTGGATCCACTCGATCTACAGCGGCATCGACGTCGCTCGGGCGACCGGGCTCGACCATGTCGCGGGCGCCACCGGGGCGACCTCCGAGGCGGCGGTGCAGCGCCACTACGGCCTCACCGAGTCGGCGCTGATCGACATGGGCGATTTCGTCGGCGGCATGCTCAAATACCTGCGCCGGCACCCGGTGCCGCGCGTCACCATCGCCGGCGGGGTGGCGAAGATGACCAAGCTCGCCCAGGGCCGGCTCGACCTGCACTCGCGCAAGGGCGCCGTCGACCTCGCCGCGCTCGCCGACGTGGCGCGAGAGGTCGGGGCGGGCGATGCGGTGGCCGATGCCATCGTCCATGCCAACACCGCGGCGCTTGCCTTCCGCATCGCTGAAGGTGAGGGGCTGGCGCTGGGCGACGCCATCGCCGCCGCCGCCCGCCGCCAGGCCGCCGCCGTGGTCGCAGGGGCGCGCATCGAGATCGACGTGCTGCTCTTCAACCGCGACGCCAGGCTGGTGGGGAAGGCACCGGGCTAGCTTCATCCCGCCGATCCCTCGCGGAAACGGTGGCGGTAGCCGGGGTCGTAGAGCGCGCTCTCGCGGAAATCCTCGGCGGCCAGCACCGGGCCGACCAGGATCGTCGCCGTGCGTTCCATCGGCGATGCGGCGGCGAGCGCCTCGATGGTGCCGAGCGTCCCCTCGAGCACCCGCTCCTCCGGCCAGCTTGCGCGGCAGACGATGGCGACCGGGCAGTCCGCGCCGTAATGGGGCTTTAGCTCCGCCACCACAAGGTCGAGCGCCTGGATCGAAAGATGGATCGCGAGCGTCGCTCCCGAGGCCGCGAACGTCGCCAGCGTCTCGCGCGCAGGCATCTTCGAGGCGCGGCCCGGCGTTCGGGTCAGCACCAGGGACTGCGCGACCCCGGGCAAGGTGAGCTCGCGCCGGAGCGCCGCTGCCGAGGCGGCGAAGGCGGGAACCCCCGGCGTCATGGTGTAGAGGATGCCGAGCCGATCGAGACGGCGGAACTGCTCGCCCGCCGCGCTCCATACCGAGAGGTCGCCGGAATGCAGCCGGGCCACGTCCTTCCCGGCATCGTGGGCAACGCGGATGCGCGCGACGATCTCGTCCAGGCTCATCGGCGCGGTGTCGACGATCTCGGCATCCGGCGGGCAGTGGGCGAGGATGCCGGGATGGACCAGCGAGCCGGCGTAGAGGCAGACCGGGCAACGCGCCAGCAGGTCGCGGCCGCGCAGCGTGATCAAATCCGGCGCGCCAGGCCCCGCGCCGATGAAATGGACTGTCATGCGCCCTCTCCCCGCGCCACCGCGCAGGTGACGCCGCCGAGCGCGATCCGCGCCTGCACCAGCTCCGGGTTGCGCCCGCAGGCGGCGAGCGCCGCGGCCT
>JAPPGP010000023.1 GCA_028821395.1 Defluviicoccus sp. | reverse complement strand
GACCACCGAGACGAGGGCGAACACGGTGGCGAACAGCGTGGCGTCGAGCTCGAACTGGGCGCCGCTGCCGAGGCAGAAGACGAGGAACGGGACGATCCAGGAGCGCATGGCGAACAGCTCCGCCCCGTGGCCGGCATAGGCGATGATGTAGCCCATCGTCTCGCGCGCACGCAGGACCGGGCGGAAGTCCAGCACGTGGCTGCGTTCCTCGGCGGCCGCCTCGGGCGGGCGCGGCACGACCGCCGCCGCCAGGAGAAGACCGGACAGCGCCGGTCCGGCGGCGGTGAACAGAAAGGCGCCGCGCCATCCGAACCATTCCAGCGCGACCCCCGCGAGCGAATAGGAGAGCGCGGTGCCGACGCTGAAGCTCGCGGTATAGAACGCGACCGCCCGCGCGTGGCGAGGCTGCGGCAACCGGTCGGTGAGCATCTTGAGGCCCGGCATGTAGCTGCCGGCGAGCCCGGCGCCGGCGATCACGCGCCACGGCAAGGCGGACCAGAACCCGTTCGCGAAGAGCGCCAGCCCCGCCAGGCCGAAGGCAGACAGCGCGGCACCCAGGATGACGATTTGGCGGGCATCCACCCGGTCGGTGATCGCCGACAGCAGGGGGACCGCGAGCACGTAGCCGCCGAAGAACGCACCGGACAGCCAGCCGGCCATGGCGTTGCTCATCTGCCAGGCGGGCTGAAGCACCGGCAGCAGCGACCAGTAGGCCGCGAAGCCGGCCATCGTCAGCACTTCGACGAGGCACACCACGGCGACCAGCGCGCCCGGCCGCCGCGATGCGGCCGCGAACGTCACGTCCCGCTTCCCCTCACCCTCCCACCCGCCACACCCGCGCGGTGCCGCTGGCGGTGGCGAGGACGGCGCCGTCGGCATCGAGCAGCCGCCCCTCCATGAAGCAGATGGTCTTTCCCGTCCGCACCGGCCAGCCCTCGGCGATCAGCCTTCCGGGCCGGGCGGGCGCGAGGAAAGTCGTCTTCAACTCGAGCGTCGGCACGCGGAATTCCGGGCCCATCCGGGCGATGGCGGAGAACGACATCGCCATGTCGAGCATGGTCGTCACGATGCCGCCCTGGAGCACGCCCAGCATGTTGCAGAACGCGTCCTTCCCTTCGAACCCGATCCTGAAGGTGCCGCTCGCGGCGTCGCAGGAGAGCGCTTGCGCGCCGAGAAGGGAGGCGACCGGCGTGTCCTCCAGCAGGCGCGGCACCCAGGGCGGGTATTCTTCCGGCAAGGCGTCCATGTCCCTAAACTAGACACTTGGCGAGGCAGGAAAAACCGGGAGGCCGTGATGGGCGACGAACTCTGGCGCTGGACGGCGGAAGCGCTGGTCCGGGGGATAAGGACGGGCGCGATATCGAGCCGCGAGGCGACCGAGAGCTGCCTTGCCCGGCTGGATGCGGTGAACCCCAGGATCAACGCCGTGGTCGACCCGCTGGTGGACGAGGCGCTGGCCGCCGCCGACCGGGCGGATGCGGCGATCCGCCGGGGCGAGGCGCCCGGGACCCTCCACGGCGTCCCGGTGACGGTCAAGATCAATGTCGACTATGCCGGCCGGGCGACCACCAACGGGGTGACCGCCTTCGCCAACATGGCGGCGGAGGAAGACAGCGCTTCGGTGGCCAACCTGCGCAAGGCGGGGGCGGTGATCCTCGGCCGCACCAACGTGCCCGGCTTCTCGACCCGCTACTTCACCGACAACGATTTGCACGGGCGGACGCTCAACCCGTGGGATGCCGGGCGCACGCCCGGCGGGTCGAGCGGCGGGGCGGCGGCGGCGGTGGCCGCCGGAATCGGCCCGATCGGGCACGGCAACGACCGCGCCGGCTCGGTGCGCTACCCGGCCTATGCCTGCGGCGTCGCCGGGCTGCGCCCGAGCCTCGGCCGGGTGCCCGACTTCAACCCCTCGGCCGCCGAGGAGCGCGGCATCTCCTCGCAGATGACGAGCGTGCACGGACCGCTCGCGCGCTCGATAGGCGACATTCGCCTCGGCCTGGCGGCGCTGGCCGCCCCCGATCCGCGCGATCCCTGGTGGGTCCCGGTGCCGCTCGGCGCGCCGGAGGCCGGCCGCGGCCGCGCCGCAATCCTGACCTCGCTGCCGGGGGTCGATGCCGATCCCGCCGTGACCGAGGCGCTGCGACAGACCGGCGTTTGGCTCCAGGACGCCGGATACGAAGTCGAGGAGGCTTGCCCGCCCCGGCTCGACGACGCGTCCGCGCTGTTCTGGCCGATCCTGATGGCCGAGGAGCGCGCGGCGACGGCGGCCGAACGCGCCGCCTCGTCGAGCGGGATCGAACGCTTTGGCGACGAGTCGGTCAAGCGCGCCCGGCGCTCGGTGCGCGCCTATGCCGGCGATCTAGACTACGAATCTTACGTCCGGGCGCTGGCCTCGCGGACCACCATGCTGCGCGAGTGGTACGGCTTCTTCGAGCGCTACCCGATCCTCGTCATGCCGATCTCGTGGCAGCGCCCCTACCCCATCGACCACGACCAGAAGGGCGACGACGCGGTGCGCGAGATGCTGGAGGCGCACCGGCCGATGCTGGCGGTCTCGCTGCTCGGCCTGCCCGGTCTGTCGGTGCCCGTCAGCCTCGCCGACGGGGTGCCGGTCGGGGTGCAGATCGTATCCGCCCGGTTCGGCGAGGAACGCCTGCTGTCCGCCGGCGAGGCGATCGAGGCGCGCGCCCCGGTGGCGACGCCGATCGACCCCGTGGGCTGAGCGACCGGCAGAGCCGCAACACCGAACTGGCAGACCTGGAATGGGCGACGAACTCTGGCGCTGGACGGCGGAAGCTATGGTCCGCGGCATCGGGACGGGCGCGATATCGAGCCGCGAGGCGACCGAGAGCTGCCTCGCTCGCCTGGATGCGGTGAATCCGCATATCAACGCCGTCGTCGACCTGCTGCGCGACGAGGCACTGGAAAGCGCCGACCGAGCCGATAATGCGGTGCGCCGGGGCGAGACGCCGGGCGCGCTCCACGGGGTCCCGGTAACCGTCAAGATCAATGTGGACTATGCCGGCAGGGCCACGACCCACGGAGTCACCGCCTTCGCCGACGGCGCGGCGGCGGCAGACAGCACTTCGGTCGCCAACCTGCGCAAGGCAGGCGCGGTGATCCTGGGACGGACCAACGTGCCCGGCTTCTCCACCCGCTACTTCACCGACAACGAGCTGCACGGACGGACGCTGAACCCGTGGGACCCGGATCGTACCCCGGGGGGATCGAGCGGCGGCGCGGCAGCCGCCGTTGTCGCCGGAATCTGTCCGATCGGACACGGCAACGACCGCGCGGGATCGGTGCGCTACCCGGCCTATGCCTGCGGCGTGTTCGGCCTGCGCCCGAGCCTCGGACGGGTGCCGGATTTCGACCCCTCCGCCACGCAAGAACCCGGCATCTGCGTCCAGATGGCCAACGTGCAGGGTCCGCTCGCCCGCACGGTCGGAGACATTCGCCTGGGGCTGAGAGCGCTGGCGGCGCCGGATTGGCGGGATCCGTGGTCCGTACCCGCGCCGCTGGACGCGCCTGCGGGCTCCCGCCGGAGCCGCGCCGCCATCCTCGCCTCGTATCCCGGCGGTGACGCAGACCCGGCGGTAACCGAGGCGGTGCGGAGAGCCGGCGTATGGCTCGACGACGCGGGCTATGACGTCGAGGAGGCGGATCCGCCCGGTCTCGACCGGGCCGCGGACCTGTTCTGGCGCGTCCGCATGGCCGAAGAACGCGCGACCGCGTCGAACCTAGTCGAGAAATACGGCGACGAGACGGTGAAGCGCTCCCGCGCCTCCGTTCTCGCCTATGCGGGGGACCTCGACTACGAAAGCTACGTCCGCGCACTTGCCGAGCGGACCGCCATGCTTCGTGCGTGGTACGGTTTCTTTGAGCGCTACCCGATCCTCGTGATGCCGATCTCGTGGCAGCGCCCCTACCCCGTCGACCACGACCTGAAAGGGGACGAGGCGATGCGCGAGATGCTCGACGCGCACCGGCCGATGATCGCGGTCTCGCTGCTTGGCTTGCCGGGACTCTCGGCGCCGGTGAGCCTTGCCGACGGGGTGCCGGTCGGGGTGCAGATCGTCGCCGCCCGGTTCGGCGAGGAACGCCTGCTGGCGGCCGGCGAGGCGATCGAGGCGCGCGCCTCGATCGCGACGCCGATCGACCCCGTGGGCTGAGGAGAGGCGGATGGCGGACCAGAATGCGATGTTCGAGGCGCTGATCGACGCCTCGGGCGTGCCCGTCTCGGAGGACGAGAAGGCCGATCTTCGCAAGACTTACGCCACGCTGATGCGGCTCGCCGAACGCACCCGCCGCCCGGGGCGGAGCTGGGAGGTCCGCACGCTGCCCCACTTCACCCCACCGGCGCCCGCCGATGACGGCTGAGCTGCCGACGATTGCGGCGGCCGCGCGCGGCTACCGCGACGGCACCCTCTCGCCGGTGGACGTCACCGCGCTCTGCCTGGAGCGCATCGAACGCTACGACGGAGCGCTTCACTGCTACCACGCGGTGTTCGCCGAGGAGGCGATGGCGGCGGCGCGCGCGGCGGAGCAGGCGCTCGGCAGGGGCGAGGATCTGGGGCCGCTGCACGGCATCCCCGTGGCGCTCAAGGACGTGTTCTACTGGAAGGGCAGGAAGACCACCTCGAACTCGCGGGTGATGCTCCATTTCGAGGCGGACGAGGACGCGGGCGCGATCGACCGGCTCAAGCAGGGCGGCGCCGTCCTCCTGGGCCAGCTCAACACCTACGAGTTCACCTTCGGCGGCAGGCCCTCGACCGAGCCGCCCTTTCCGCCGGCGCTCAACCCATGGGACACCGGGCGGATCACCGGCGGGTCGTCGAGCGGGTCGGGCGCGGCGGTCGCCGCCGGGCTCTGCCTCGGCGCGCTCGGCACCGATGCCGGCGGCTCGATCCGGCTGCCGGCGGCGTTCTGCGGCATCGCCGGGCTCAAGCCCACCATCGGCCGGGTCAGCGCCTTTGGCGACATGCCGCTCACCTACTCCTTCGACTGCGTCGGCCCGATGGCCTGGACCAGCGAGGACGCGGCGATCATGCTCCAGGCGCTCGCCGGGTACGATGCGCGCGACCCGATGAGCGCGGATGTCGCGGTGCCCGACTATCTCGCCGGGCTGGAAGACGGGGTGGCGGGGCTGCGGGTCGGGCTGATCCGGCATTTCTACACCGACGACTTCGCCTCGCCGCCGGAGATCGTCCGCGCGATCGACGGGGTGGCGGAGACGCTGGCCGGGCTCGGCGCCGAGATCGAGGAGGTCTCGGTCTCGCCGCTGATCGACTGGCATGCGGTGGGCCGCGTGCTGGTGCCGGCGGAGGCCTTCGCGATCCACGAGGAGCGGCTGCAGACAAGCTGGGAGGAGTACGGACGGCTCGCGCGCAACCGGCTGATGCTGGGGAGCCTGTTCCGCGCCGTCGACTACATCCAGGCGCAGCGCCGGCGGACCGAGCTGCTGGCCGAGCTCGAGGCGGTGCTCGCCGGCTGCGACGTCGTGGTCACCACCGGGATGATGACGCCCGCCCCGCCGCTCGACGATACCGAGCCCTTCCCGTTCATCGACGTGCCGACCATCGGCATCCCGTTCAACCTCACCGCCCATCCCTGCCATGTCGTGCGGGCCGGGTTCTTCGCCGACGGGACGCCGATCGGCGCGCAGATCGCCGCACGCCACTGGGACGAGGCGACGGTGCTGCGCACCGCCCACGCCTTCGAGCGCGCTGCCTGCCTCAACGACCGCAGGCCGCCGCTCGACGGCTGAACCCCGGTTCAGGCGAAGACCAGGCTGATCTCGGGGACCAGGATCAGCAGCACGGTGACCGCCAGCATCGCCACCGCGAACGGCGCCGCGCCGAGAAAGATCTGGTTGAGCGTGATCCGCTCGTCGCCGAGCGTGGACTTGACGACATAGCAGGTGATGCCGAGCGGCGGCGTCAGCAGCCCGATCTCGACGGCGATCACGGTCACGATGCCGAACCACACCGGATCGCCGCCGAACTGGGCCAATACCGGGAGCGCGAGCGGCAGGACGATCAGCATGATCGAGATCGAATCGAGGATCATGCCGAGCACGATGAGCAGCAGGATGTAGAGCGCGATGAACCCGGCGAAGCCGAGACCGGTGGAGCCGATGAATTCGCCGGTCTGCTGCGGCAGCCCGGAGAGCGCCAGCATTCTGGCATAGACGTTGGCGGCGAGGATCAGGAACAGGATGGAGACCGTGATGTGCCCGGTCTCCACCAGCACGCCCCAGAGCTTCCGCCAGTCGAGCCGGCGCCGCACCAGGCCGATGACCAGGGCCCCCGCGGCGCCCGCCGCCCCGGCCTCGGTCGGGGTCAGGATGCCGCCATAGATGCCCCCGATCACCAGGGCTACCAGCAGGAAGATGGGCAGCAGCTTGAGGGCGTCGGCCAGCACGGGTTCGGTGAATTCGTCCTCGGTCTCGTGCGAGAGATCGCCGATCCAGTGCGGCCGCCAGCTCGCCATGGCGAGGATCAGCCCAGCGAACGCCACGGCGAGGATCAGCCCGGGGATGATGGCCGCGACGAACAGGATGCCGACCGACTGCTCGGCGACGAAGCCGTAGACGATCAGCAGCAGGCTGGGCGGGATCAGCATGCCGAGCACCGACGATCCCGCCACCACGCCGACCGAGAAGCGCGGCGTATAGCCATGCGCCATCATCTCCGGCGTGGCCACCCGGGTAAACACGGCGGCCGAGGCGATGGAGGACCCGGTAATCGCGGCGAAGATCGCGTTGGCGGCCACGGTAGCCACGCCGAGGCCGCCGCGCAGCCGGCGCAGCATCCGCCGCGCCACGTCGAACGTCTCCTTGCCGATATCGGACTCGCTGACCAGCAACCCCATCAGGACGAAGAGCGGGACCACGCCGAAGAAGTAGTTCCGCAGAAACTCCGAAGCCGCGAGCGCAAGGGTGCGTTCGGCGACGACGGTGTTGCCCTTCATCATCCAGATGCCGACGAAGCCGAGCAGCATCAGCGCCAGCCCGATCGGCATCCCGGCATAGATCAGCACCAGCATGCAGAGGATCGAGAGCGCGCCGATCTGCACGTTGGCGAGCTCCGCCCCGGCCATCAGCCAGACCAGCACGGCGAAGACGAAGAGCGCGGCGAGCCAGCCCCAGCCGCGGGGCGAAGCGGTCTCCGGCCTCCCGGCAGCGCGCCAGGCCTCGACCCCCGCGATCGCGTTGCTCAGGAACCGGACGGCGAACTCGACGGCGGTGGCGGCGACGCCGAGGACGACCAGCAGCTTGAACGGCCAGACGATGAAGGTGAAATCGCCCGGAACGCCCGCCACCTCGTCCTCGGCCCAGGCATTGGCGAAGGCCGGCCACACCCCCGACGTGACCACCGCGAAGACCGCCGCCCCGGCCAGGTCGAACGCCGCGCGAAACACCCTTCCCGCGAAGGGGCGGCGCGATTCCAGCCAGTCCGGCAGCATCTCCGCGCGGGTGAACCGCCCGGCATGCAGGGTGTTGGCGAGCTGCAGATAGACGATTCCGACGATGGAATAGGCGACGATCTCGGCCACGCCGCGAATCGGCGCGGCGAACAGGTTGCGCGCGACGATGTCGGCGCAGATCAGGAACATCACCCCGAAGATCCACAGCGTCCCGGCCCGGTTCATCAGGCCAGAGAGCAGCGTGAAGGCGCGAACGAGGCGTCCGATCGCGGACGCCCCGCTGTCGCGCAACCCCGGGGACCCCACGGGTCGGGGCTTGCAGCGGAGAGGCGGCTAGAGCCCCTTGTCCCAGTCGCGCAGCGGCTTGCCGCCGCGATCGCGCACCGCCTGCATGAACGCCTTCACCACCTGGCCGGCCGGAACGCCCTTGGCCTCGACCGACTTGACCCATTCGGCGGCCACGTTGGGCATGGACTGGGCCCACTTCTTCCGCTCGGCCTCCGGCAGGGTGCCGACGATCGCGCCCTGCTTGGCCATCAGGCCGAGAAACTTCTCGGCGTTCTGCGCCACGATGCCGCCCTGGACGCGGGCGTATTCCTTGCCGAGGTCCTTGAAGATGTCGCGGACATAGGCCGGCAGGGACTGCCAAGTGTCCTTGTTCATGGTCAGCCCGCCGGAGATCGGGCCGCCCATGTCGACCACCGTTACGTGCTTGCCGACCTCGTGCAGCTTGAAGGGGAACATCCCGGTTGTGATGGTGATCCCGCCATCGGTGAGACCGGTCTTGACGCCGTTGTAGAAGACGGTAAGGCCGCCGTCGATCCCGATCGCGCCGGTCCCCTTCAGCCAGCCCGCCGCCGCGCCCGGCGCGTAGAGCTTGCGGCCCTTCAGGTCGGCCAGCGACTTGATCGGAAAGGTGCTGAACACGTTGTAGGTGTCGGCCACCTGGATGCCGAGGAACACCTGGTTGTACTTGTCCCAGGACGCGTTCATCGCCGGCACCTTCTCGTGCAGCTCCTCGCCGATCTCGATCAGCGCCTTGACGTCGCCGGTGGCGAACGGCGTGTAGAAGGTCACGTTCATCAGCGGCATCTTGACCGGCTCCCAGAGCGTGCCGACCCAGCCGATATCGGCGAGGCCCGTCTCGATCCCTTCCAGCGTGTTCTTGAAGTTGTAGAGCGCCCCCGCATAGGCCTCGGTCCACTGGATCGAGTCGCCCTTGCCCGCGGCGGCGACCCGTTTCGCCGCTTCCGGAACCACCAGGTTCTTGATGGTCGCGACCCAGGGCACGATCGGCGGATGGCTCGACCCGGTGGTGAGCTTGTAGACCTTGGCCGAGATCGGCGACGACCAGAGCAGCGCCGCGCCGACAGCCGCGGCGACACACAGACCGACACTGTTGCGCATTGAAATTTCCCTCTCCGATGGATGACGGGCGGGAGCGTCCCCGCTCGGCCGCATCGTAGCGACGGCGCCGCGGCGGGCCAAATCGAAACCGGGCCGCGGGGCTTCGACATCGCGCCTTGTCTTGCGGACAATGACCGCGACCGGAATTTTGAGGGAGGCTTGGATGGCGGGGTTCGACAAGGTCTCGATCGAGACGCTGTTTCGCATCGACGGGGATTCGGCGCTGGTCACCGGGGCGGGCGGCGGGCTCGGGCGGATCGCGGCGCTCGCGCTCGCCGGTGCGGGCGCGCATGTCGCGGTGACCGATATCGACGAGGCGGCAGCCGTTCGCGTGACCGAGGAGATCCGCGCGGCCGGCGGGATCGCCCAGCCCTGGCGGCTCGACGTCGCCGACCGCAAGCGCATCGACGCGGTGATCGACGCGGCGGCGGAGCAGTTCGGCGGGCTTCGCATCCTGATCAACAACGCCGGCATCGCGCGGCGCGGGCCGACCGAGACCTTCGCGGACGAGGACTGGGACCACGTGATCGAGGTCAACATGACGTCCGCCTTCGTCTGCGCCCGGCGGGCGGCGAAGTACATGCTGGCCCAGGGCGAGGGGCGGATCGTCTCGATCGCCTCGATCATGGGGTTCCGGGCGAACGCCATCTTTCCGCACATCCCCTACCAGGCGAGCAAGGGGGCGATCGTCAACATGACCCGCTCGCTCGCCGTCGAATGGGCCGGCCGCGGCATCCGGGTCAACGCCATCGCGCCGACCTTCTTCTACACGAATCTGGGCGCCGACATGCGCCAGCGCCGGCCCGAGGTGGTGGCCGAGATCGAGGCGCGCACGCCGCTCGGCCGGCTGGGCGAGCCGGAAGAGCTTGCCGGCGGCATCCTCTACCTCGCGAGCCCGGCCTCCTCGATGGTGACCGGCCACACGCTCGCCATCGACGGCGGCTGGCTCTCCGTCTAGCCCCGGTTGAGCCCCGGCCGCCACAGCACGTCGGCGGTGCCGCCGGCATTGGCCTCGCGGGCCAGCACGAAGAGCAGGTCCGACAGCCGGTTGAGGAAGGTGAGCGCGTGCGCGTTCACCTCTTCGGCCGCCGCCACCGCCCAGGCCGCGCGCTCCGCCCGGCGCGCCACCGTGCAGGCGAGATGGAGATGGGCCGCCGCGTTCGTCCCGCCGCGCAGCACGAAGGATCTGAGCGGCCCGAGATCGGCGGAGACGGCGTCGATCTCGCGCTCCAGCCTGGCGACCTGGGCGGCGCCGATCCGCAGCACGTTGCCTTCGTCGGCGGAGCCGTCGCCCGGCGTGGATATGTCGGCCCCGAGATCGAACATGTCGTTCTGGATGCGGGCGAGGATCGCATTCGCCTCGCCTTCCCCGGCATGGAGCCGCGCCAGCCCGATCGCCGCGTTGGCCTCGTCGATGTCGCCGATGGCGGCGATGCGCGCGGCGTGCTTGGGCGTCCGGGTGCCGTCCGACAGTGAGGTCTGGCCGCCGTCGCCGCCGCCGGTATAGATCCTGTCGAGCTTGACCATCGCGCCTTCCCGGCGAAGTCCGGGGCTACAGCATCACCTCGCCGCCGCAGCAGGCGATGCACTGGCCGGTAATGAAGGCGCTGCCGGGCGAGGCGAGGAACAGCACCAGCCCGATCAGATCGTCCGGCGTCTCGGGACGCTTGAGGATGCGGATCTGCTGGATATGGCCGCGCCCGGACTCGTCCATGCTGGCGTGCTCGATCTCGGTCTCTGTATAGCCCGGCATGATGGCGTTCACGTTGATGTTGTGGTCGCCGAGCTCGCGCGCCATCGCCCGGGTCATGCCGACGATCGCGGCCTTGGACGAGACGTAGTGCATGAACCCGGGCACGCCCTGGGGGACGGTGCCGGACGAGATGTTGACGATCCGCCCCTGCCCGGCCGCGCGCATCGCCGGGGCGACCGCGGCGGCGCAGAGCCAGGAGCCGGTGACGTTGACGTGGATCACCCGGTTCCACTCGTCATAGGGGATCTCGTCGAAGCTGCGGCGCGGAATGGTGGCGAAGATCGCGGCGTTGTTGACCAGCACGTCGATACGCCCGTGGGCTTCCAGCGTCGTCGCGACCATGGCATCGACCGACTCCGGCGACCCGACATCGGTCTCCACGGCGAGGCAGTCGCCGCCCCCGTCGCGTATCTCCGCCTCCACATTGGCGAGATTGTCGCCGTCGATCTCGGCGAGGACGGGAACCGCCCCCGCCTCGGCGAAGGCGAGCGCGTATTCGCGGCCCAGCCCCTGCCCGGCGCCGGTGACGACGACGATCTTGCCGCCTACGTCGAATCGATCGTCGGCCATGCTTCCTCCGGTTCTCCCTATTCCGCCGCCTCGCGCGCCGCGCCGCCGGCGCCGACCGCGTAGAACCGCTCGGCGTTGCGGAACAGGACCGCCTCGCGGTCCTCGTCGCTCAGCTCCGCGTGATCGAAGATCTCCTCGAGATGGTGCAGGCACTTCTCGGTGTTCACCTCGTGCGGGAAGTCGGACGAGAACATGAAGGGCGCGTTGCCCACCTTCGCGATCGCGGCCGCGAGGGTGTATTCGTCGCCCTCGGCGCCGACGAAGATGCGGCCCCGGTCGATCAGCCCGAGCAGGTAGCCGCTCACCGACTGGCCTTCCGCGAGCTTCAGCAGCTCGCCCCGCCAGTCGAGCGGCAGGAAGTTGTCGTGCGAGGACTCGAAGCGCTCGATGCAGAACAGCAGCCAGGCGACGCCGCCTTCGAGGAAGCCCACCCGCAGACCGGGGAAGCGGTCGAACACGCCGTTGAAGACCAGCCCGCCGAGCCCGATCATCATCGCCAGCGGGTGGCCGATGGCATGCGCCGGGGCGAAGACGTTCATCTGGTCCATGCCGAAATTGATGTGGTTGCCGGCATGCACCGCGAGCGGGCAGCCCAGACGCTCGGCCTCGGCGTAGATCGGCCAGTACTCCTTGGAGCCGAGATTGCCCTTGATGCCGGTGCCCGACAGCATGGCGCCGGTCATGCCGAGGTCGGTGACGCAGCGCGCGAGCTCCTCGACCGCGGCGTCCGGTTCTTGCATCGCGATCAGCCCCATCCCCCGGAAGGCGCCGGAGCGCTCGATATAGGTCTCGGCGAGCCAGTCGTTATAGGCGCGGGCGACCGCGATCGCGTAGTCGGAATTGGCGATATGGCCCATGGTCAGCCCGTTGGTCGGGAACAGCACCGCGCTCTCGATCCCGGTCGCGTCCATGAAGCGCATCCATTCCTCGACGCCGACATGCTTGCCGTCGCCGAAGGCGCCCGGCGGGTTGGTGCCGGTCGGCGTGTGGAGATGGCCGAGCGGCGGGAACCATGGCTGGCCGGCGAAGATCCCGTGCGCGTATTTCCAGTCGCGGTAGAGCTTGGGCATGCGCTTGCCCATGGCCTCGGCGTCCTCGAAGACATGGCCGTCGGCGTCTATGATTCTGGGCTGTGTCATGGATCTCCTCCCATGGGGACAGGGTTCAGCGCATGGCCGCCGGCAGGATGGTGACGATCCCGGGGAAGATCATCAAGAGGGCGATCAGCACAAGCTGGATCCCGACGATGGGAACCGCCGCGCGGTAGATCTCGGCCATGCCGAGCCGCGGCTGAACCCCCTTCATCACGAACAGCAGCACGCCGAAGGGCGGCGTGATCCCGGCTAGCTCCAGCTGCACCAGGATCAGGATCGAGAACCAGATCGGATCGAGCCCGAGCGCCAGCACCAGCGGCATGAAAACCGGGATCGAGACCATCATGATCGAGATCGTGTCGATGAAGCAGCCGAGCACCAGCACCATGAGCTGCATGATTATGACCATCGCCACCGGCGAGAGATCGAGCTCGGCCACCGCGTCGACCAGCGACGAAGTCGAGCCGGTGGCGGCGAGGATCTGCGAGAACCCGGCCGATCCGACGATCACCAGCAGCATCATCGAGGTCGTGGTGGTGGTCGACATCAGCGCGGCCCTGACCGCCTCCCAGGTCAGGCGGCGATAGCAGGCGGCGATGGCGAGCGTCGCGACCACGCCCATGGCGGCGGCCTCGGACGGGGTGGCGATGCCCATGAAGATGAAGCCGGTCACGACCACGATCAGGCTGAACAGCGGTGCCACGCGCACCAGGCTCGCGAGCTTCTGCGCGGTCGTCATCGGCGGCGCGACATAGGGCGGGGCGAGATGCGGCTGGAGCTTCGCCCGCAGGGTGAAATAGGCGAAGTAGAGCGCGGCCAGCACCAGCCCCGGCAGGAGGCCTGCGAGCAGCAGCTTGGCGATCGACACCTTGGCGAGCGCGCCGAGCAGCACGCCGAGCGCGCTCGGCGGGATCAGCACCGCGAGCCCGCCGCCGGCGAGGATCGAGCCCACCGAGAACTCCGAGCGGTACTCGCGCTTCGCCATCTCCGGCACCAGGGTCGAGCCGAGCATGGCGACGGATGCCATGCTGGCGCCGCTCAGCGCGCCGAACAGCGTGCCGCCGCCGACGGCGGACACCGCGAGGCGGCCGGGCAGGCGCCCGATCCAGACATCCGCGGCGTCGACCGTCATGTTGGCGAGCCCGGTGCGCATCAGCAACTCGCCCATCAGGATGAACAGCGGGATCGGGATCAGCGCGAACTGCCCGACCGAGGAGAACGCACTGGTCGCCAGCAGCGACAGCGCGACCTCGCCGCCCATGAAGAAGTAGAGGCCGAGGATGTTGAGGGTGAGAAAGCCGAACGCGACCGGCATGCCGCTCGCCAGCACGACGGCGAGCAGCACGAAGAAGAGCAGCAGCAGGAGCGACCAGTCGAGCTCCATCGCGCGCCCCTTCAGGTCCCGCCGAGCGGGGCGCCGTCCTGGCCGCCGGCAGCCCGCAGCGCCGCCTCCGGGTCGCGCTCGCCGAGATAGGTGAGCAGCCGCGCCAGGAAGGCCAGCGTCAGCGCCGCGCTGCCGAACGGCACCGCGACATAGGGGTAGATGCGCGGGATGTTCCAGATCCGCCCCATGCGCACGTCGGCCTCGGCGTACTCGACCGCCGCGATCCCGGTGCGCCAGGCGAGAATCGCGCAGACGATCAGCCCGACGGCCGAGACGGCGATGCCGATGGCGCGCTGCGGCCGGGGTCCCAGCGCATCGACCAGGATCTCGACCCGCACATGGCCGTCGCGCAGCAGGATCCACGGCGCGGCGAGGAAGGTCATCCAGACCAGGGAGTACTCCGACAGGTCGAACGCCCAGGGCGAGGCCCAGTCGAACAGGTTCCGCGTGACCACGTCATAGGTGATCCAGAAGCTCATCGCGAGGATGAGCAGGGCGGACAGCCAGGCAAGCCAGCGAGCCGGCCGCTCGACCAGCCTTGCGAAACCTCTCACCGCCTACGCTCTCGATCCGGCGACGGACCCCGTGCGGATCCGTCCCCGCGATACGCCGCCAGCCGCTAGGCCGCCGCCTTGTCGAACAGCACCTTCAGCCTGGCGCCGTTCTCCGGCGACTGCTTGAGGATCTTGGCCCACAGCTTCTCTTCGGTGAGGTCGACGAAGCGCTTGGCGTCGGCCGGCGGCAGCTCCACGATCTCGAGCCCGTGCTTCTTCATCACCGCATGCTCTTCGTCGCGGGTCTTCTTGCACCACGCCGCGCCGATCTTGTCGGCCGAGCGCGACGCCTTCATCAGGACGTCCTGCAGCTCCTTGGGCAGCTTCTTGAAGCTGTTGGGGTTCAGCAGGTGGGTCGAGCGCAGGGTGTAGAAGGTGGGCGAGACGATGTACTTGGCGTGCTCGTAGAACTTGAAGTCGAGCAGGCCGATATCGGGCCAGCCGAGCCCGTCGACCACGCCGCGTTCCATCGAGGTATAGGCTTCCGCCGGCGCAACGGTGACCGGCACCGAGCCGAGCGCTTCGAGGATCGGGTCGTAGAGCGGGATCGAGCGGATCTTCCGCCCCTTGAAGGTGGAGAGATCGGTCGGCTTGAACGTGACCTGGAACACGTAGCCCACGCCGCTCATCGGGATGCCGAGCAGCATCACGCCGCGCTTCTGCATCAGCACGTCGGCATAGGCGTCGAGCACGCCGGTCTCGCGCAGCCGCTCGATCGAGGCGGTGCCGCTCGCCAGCGAGATCGACGACGGCATGGCACCGGCGAAATAGGCGTTCGCCGAATGGCTCATGTCGAACACGCCCTTGGCGACCGCCTCCGGCGCGTCGAAGCCGCTGATCACCTCCGAGCCGCCGGCATACTCGATCTTGAGCTCGCCGCCCGACATCCGGTCGACCTCGGCGGCGAGGAAGTCGTAGCACTTGCCCCACACCGTCTTGCGATTGATGATCGTGATGTAGCGCAGCTTGTGCTTCGGCTTGGCGATCGCCGGGAACCCGGCGATGGCGCCGCTCGCGCCGATCGCCGCGGCGGCGGTCGTCTTGACGAATTTGCGGCGCGAAAGCGCGCCCTTCGTTTGCTCTGTCACCGTTTCCTCCACATTGACGTCTGGTGTCGACCGGCATGTCCCGGTTCGGGCCCTCCGCGATGTTAGAGGAAGGCCGGTATCGGCTCCACCCGGGGCGCGGCGTTCAGCGCCAGCCGCCGCCGCCGTTCACGTAGACCGTGTCCGCCGTCATGAAGCCGCAGGAGTCCGAGCACAGGAAGAGCACCAGCTCGCCGATCTCCTCGGGCGAGCCGAAGCGTTTCATCGGCACGTCCTCCAGCATCCGCCGCGCGAGCTCGGGCGAGGTCCGGGCGGCGGCCTGGAACGGGGTGTCGACCGGCCCGGGAGAGATCGAGAGCGCGCGGATGCCCCGGTCGGCGAATTCGCGGGCAACCCCCATGGTCATCGTCACCACCGCGCCCTTGGCCGAGGCGTAGTGCACCGAATGCCCCGGCCCGCCGCGGCGATGCGCCATGCTCGCCATGTTGACGATCACGCCCGAGCCGCGCTCCAGCATGTGCGGGATGACCGCCTGCATGGCATGGAAGGTGCCGTCGACGTTGAGCGCGAAAGCCTGGCGCCAGAGCGCGGCGTCGATGTCGAGAAACGGCGCGCGGCGGCCCGCCGCCCCGGCGCTGTTGAACAGGAAGTCGATGCCGCCGAAGGCCTCGATCCCGGCGGCCACCGCCGCGTCCACGGCGGCGCGGTCGGTCACGTCGCAGGCGATCGCGACGGCGCTCTTCCCGGCAGCCACCGCCTCCGCGCCGGCCGCGTCGATATCGGCGGCCACGACATTGGCGCCCTCGCGCGCGAAGATCGCCGCCGCCGCCCGTCCGATGCCGCTCGCCGCGCCCGTGATCAGCACGGTCCTGCCGTGGAAGTAATCGGGCGTCTTCGCCATCAGCCCCCCCTCGCCTGGATCTTCGCCCATGAATCGCGCAGCGCCGCCACGCGGTTGAAGACCGGCCGCCCGGGACGCGAGTCCGGATCGGGGCGGAAATAGCCCTGGCGCTCGAACTGCACCGGCGCCTCGCCCGCCCCGGCCAGCGAGGGTTCGAGCATGCAGTTCTTCAGCACGACCAGCGAGTCGGGGTTGAGGTCGCGGGTGAAATCTCCCGCAGCGCCCGGCTCCGGTACCGAGAACAGCCGGTCGTAGAGCCGCACCTCGGCCGGCATCCCGTGGCTCGCCGAGACCCAGTGGATGGTTCCGCGCACCTTGCGGCCGTCGGGCGCATCGCCGCCACGGGTCGCCGGATCGTAGGTGCAGCGCAGCAGGGCGGGCTCGCCGTCCGCGCCCGTCTCGACCCCCGTGCAGGTGACGAGCCAGGCGTAGCGCAGCCGGACCTCGCGCCCCGGCGCGAGGCGGTGGAACTTGCGCGGCGGGTCGGCCATGAAGTCGTCGCGCTCGACCCAGATCTCGCGGCCGAACGGGATCTCGCGGCTGCCGGCGTCGGGATCGTTCGGGCTGTTGGGCGCCGGCAGCATGTCGGTCCGGCCCTCGGGCCAGTTCTCGATCACCATTTTGAGCGGACGCAGCACGGCGAGCCGGCGCTCCGCCGTCCGGTTGAGCTCGTCGCGGATGCAGTGGTCCAAAAGCGCCGGGTCGACCAGGTTGTCGGCCCGCGCGACGCCGATGCGCCGCGCGAAGTCGCGGATCGCCTCCGGCGGCACGCCGCGCCGCCTGAGCCCCGCCAGCGTCGGCATCCGGGGATCGTCCCAGCCCGCGACATGCCCCTCCTCGACGAGGCGGATCAGACGCCGCTTCGACAGCACGGTGTAGGCCAGGTTGAGGCGGGCGAACTCGTACTGGCGGGGCCGAGCTGGCACCGGCAGGTGGTCGATCAGCCAGTCGTAGAGCGGGCGGTGGTCGGCGAATTCGAGGGTGCAGAGCGAGTGCGTCACCCCCTCGATGGCGTCGGACTGGCCGTGCGCGAAGTCGTAGGTGGGGTAGATGCACCAGTCCTCGCCGGTACGCGGGTGGGGCGCCCGCAAGATCCGGTAGAGCACCGGGTCGCGCAGGTTGACGTTGCCCGACGCCATGTCGATCCGGGCTCGGAGCACGCGGGCGCCCTCGTCGAACTCGCCATCCCGCATGCGCCGCAGGAGGTCGAGGCTCTCCGCCGCCGGACGGCCGCGCCACGGGCTCTCGATGCCCGGCTCGGTCAGCGTGCCCCGCATCGCGCGGATGTCGTCGGCGCTCGAATCGTCGACATAGGCCCGCCCCTCGCGCACCAAATGCTCGGCCCATTCGTAGAGCCGCTCGAAATGGTCGGAAGCGAAGTGGAGATGGGCCCCCCAGTCATAGCCGAGCCAGCGGACATCGGTCTCGATCGACTCGATGAACACTGCTTCTTCCTTGACCGGGTTGGTGTCGTCGAAGCGGAGATGGCAGCGCCCGCCGAACTCCCGGGCGACGCCGAAATTCAGCACGATCGACTTGGCGTGGCCGATATGGAGGTAGCCGTTGGGCTCGGGCGGAAAGCGGGTGACGATTTCCGCGCTGCGTCCGGCGGCGATGTCGTCCCGGACGATGCCGCGGATGAAATCGCCCGGCGCCTCGGATTCCGCCTCGGCAACGCTCATCCGGCGATTCGGCCTCTCAGAGCCACCACTGGATGACGTACTCGTAAGGCCCTTCCCGGTTGACCAGGTCGACCCGCTGGAGGGCGATGCGGTAGCCGTCCGCCGTTTTCCTGAGGAAATGGCGGTAGCGACCGGTGAAGCTGCGGATGTCGTAGCGCAAGTACTCCGCGCAGTGGAAGCGCGACCGCACCACGACGTCGCCGTTGGGGTCCTCGGATTCGACGATGACGTTGGAGACCACGTGGCACAGCCGGTTCTCCGGCGCCTGGCTGT
>JAPPGP010000064.1:3583-18136 GCA_028821395.1 Defluviicoccus sp. | reverse complement strand
CTTCCGCCTCGCCCCCTTGGGCCGTGCCGCCATGTCCCGCCCCGTCCATTTAACCATGCCCGGGATGGCCCACCAGGGAGCCCCCTTAACCCCATGGTCCCCCAATGCCCAAGTCCCAGAATTCCACAAAATCCTCTCAAAACCAACACCCTAACGCAACAGAAACCCCAATCACCCAACCTCAATCGACAGTTTCAGAAACCTATACTAAACAGTGGACACATATACCAACATCAAGTATAATAACAATGAATCGAAGAAATATCGAAGATCAAATCAGACCCTACAACCACCTTACCTCAGTTTTTTCTCGCTACACGAGCGCGAGCAGTACTCGCCGACCGCGACGCTCGCCTCCTCGGTGCAGCTCTGATAGGTCACGGTCTTGAGGAACTTCCCGACCCAGAGCCCGCCCGTATAGCGTGCCGCTCCCTTGGTCGGCAGGGTGTGGTTGGTGCCGATCACCTTGTCCCCGTATGAGACATTGGTTTCCGGTCCGAGGAACATCGAGCCGTAATTGCGCATCCGCTCCAGGAACCAGCGCGGCTCGCGGGTCAGGATCTCGACATGCTCGCAGGCCACCCGGTCGGCTTCCCGGGCGGCCTCCTCGTCGGAGTCGACGACGACGATGCGGCCGTAGTCGCGCCACGCCGCGCCCGCCACCTCGGCGGTCGGCAGCACCGCGAGCTGGCGCTCGACCTCGGCCGGGACCGCGTCCGCGAGCGCTTCGGAGGTGGTGATCAGGGTGGCCGGCGAGGTGGGTCCGTGCTCGGCCTGGCCGAGCAGGTCGGTGGCCACCATCTCGGCGTCCGCCGTCTCGTCGGCGACCACCAGGATCTCGGTCGGCCCGGCGAACAGGTCGATCCCCACCCTGCCGTAGAGCTGGCGCTTGGCTTCGGCGACATAGGCGTTGCCGGGACCGACCAGCATGTCGACCGGGGCGATGCTCGCGGTCCCGAGACCCATGGCGCCGACCGCCTGCACGCCGCCCAGGATGTAGATCTCGTCCGCGCCCGCCAGCGCCATGGCGGCCACGGTCTCGGCATGCGGGGCGCCGTCCGTCGGCGGGGTGCAGGCGGCGATCCGTTCCACCCCTGCGACCTTGGCGGTGATCACGCTCATATGCGCCGACGCCACCATCGGGTAGCGCCCGCCCGGGACGTAGCAGCCGACGCTGCCGACGGGCACGTTGCGATGGCCGAGGACGACGCCCGGCATCGTCTCGACCTCCACATCCGCCATCGAGTCGCGCTGGATCCGCGCGAAGTTGCGGATCTGGGTCTGGGCGAACTCGATGTCGGCGATCACCTCGTCCGGCACCGCCGCGATCAGCGCGTCGATCTCGTCCCGGGTCAGGCGGAAGCTCTCGGGCGACCAGGCGTCGAACTTTTCCGACAGCGCGCGCACCGCCGCGTCGCCGCGCGCCTCGATGTCGGAGAGGATGTCCTCGACCGTCTTGCGGACCGCGCTGTCCTCGGCGCGCCGGTCCTCGGCGCTTTTCGCGTCCTTCAGCACCCTGGCCATGGCTACTTGATCGCCATCGGGTTGAGCGGCGAGCCCACCGCCTTGGTGATCGGCAGCGGCGGGGCGCAGAAGAAGAACTCGTAGACCCCGTCACCGGCACAGTCCTCGGCGAGGTCCTTGAGGTAGAAGATCTCGCCCATGGTGATGCCGATCATCGGAATCACCACCCAGTGCCAGGGCTGTTGCGCCTCCTTGGTCTCGTTCGGGCGGACCTCGCAGCCCCAGGTATCGGTGCAGATCGCGGCGATTTCCTTGCCATGGATCCAGTCCGCGGTCTCGAAGGCGAGGCCGGGCGCGTCGCCGCCGGCATAGCCGCCCCATTCGCCCGCGGCGAGGCGCTGCTCCATCTGTCCGGTGCGCACGATCACGAAGTCGCCGCGCCGGATCTCCACCCCCTGCGCCTCGGCCGTCTCGTCCAGATCGTCATTGGTGATCGCGGTGCCGTCCTCGAAGAAGTCGACCCCGCAATGGCGGGCCACGTCGAGCAGCACGCCGCGGCCGGCCATCTTGTCCTTCACCTTCTCGATGCCGTTCTTCTGGGCGCCGTCGGAATCGACCAGCCTGGCGTCGTAGCCGTTCCACATCTTGTCGTCGTAGAAGATGTGGCCGAGCGCGTCCCACTGCGTGCCGCATTGCAGGGGCAGCGAGACCATGTCGTCGGCGTAGCGGATGCCGCCCTCGTCCTGCGTGCCCGAGACCGCATCGGTGCCGGTGGCCAGCATGGTGTGGATCGGGTTGAAGCGGTTGCCCCACAGCCCCTTCTGCGGCCCGTTGCGGTCGAAATTGAGGGCGAGCGAGAAGCTCTTCCCCGTGCGGATCAACTCGGCCGCGGCGACCACTGTCTCCGGCGTGATGTAGTTGAGCGTGCCGATCTCGTCGTCCGGCCCCCACTTGCCCCAGTTCTTGCAGCGCTCCGCGGTCTCGCGCAGGATCGCCATGTCGAGCTTGCCCTCGGTGTATCGTCGCGGCATCGGACTCCCCTTGGTGATGGCGGGACGATTAGGTTTGATGGCATTGGTCGAGTCAACACTGGGGGCAGGGAGATGGCGCAAGTCCCGTCCGACAAGCTGAGGACGCCGTCGATGCGGCTCGACGGCCTCGCCGCCGCGGTCACCGGCGCCGGGCGCGGCATCGGCCGGGCGGCGGCCATCGCGCTCGCCCAGGCGGGCGCCCATGTCGCCCTGATCAGCCGCACCCGCGCCGATCTCGACGCGGTGGCGGCGCTGATCCAGGGCGACGGGGGCAGCGCCGAGCCGGTGGTTTGCGACGTGACCGACACCGCCGCCGCCGCCGCCGCGATCGCCGGGCTGGAGCGCCTCGACATCCTGGTCAACAACGCCGGCTGCAACATCCCCGAGCCGTTCCTCGAGGTGACCGAAGACCACTACGACACCATCATGAATCTCAACCTCAAGGCGACCTTCATGGTGGGCCAGGCCGCGGCGCGCCGGATGGCCGAGGCGGGCGAGGGCGGGGCGATCGTCAACATCTCGTCCCAGCTCGGCCATGTCGGCGCCCCCAACCGGACCGTCTATGCCGCCTCCAAGCACGCGGTCGAAGGGCTGACCCGGTCGATGGCGCTGGATCTCGCGCGGCACCGCATCCGGGTCAATTCGATCGGCCCCACCTTCATCGTCACGCCGATGACCGCGCCCTTCTTCGAGAACCGGGAATTTCTGGACGACACGCTGTCGCGAATTCCGCTCGGCCGGCTCGGCAATCTGGAGGACGTGATGGGGGCGGTGGTGTTCCTCGCCTCGCCCGCCGCCGCGCTGATCACCGGCGCCGCGCTCGTGGTGGACGGTGGCTGGAACGCGTGGTGAGAGCGGGGACGGTAGAGGCCGGCGGCGGCCGGATCGCCTACCGGGAGGCGGGGGACAGGTCGCTGCCGGCGCTGGTGCTGCTGCACGGGCTCGGCGGCGGCGCGGCGATGTGGCGGCGGCAATATGCGTCGCTCGCCGGCCGGTTCCGGGTCATCGGCTGGGACATGCCGGGCTATGGCGGCTCCGACCCGCTGTCCGGGACCCCGGAGCCGGCGGAATACGCAGGCGCGCTGGCGGCGCTGCTGGACCGGCTCGGCGTCGACCGGGTCTTCCTGGTGGGCCAGTCGGTCGCCGCGCTGATCGCCGCCGCCTTTGCCCGCTCGCGCCCCGATCGGACGAACCGGGTGGTGCTCGCCCACCCGCTATTCGGCTTCGGCGCGCTGGCGCCGGGCGAGCGCGAGGAAGCGGTGGCCGAACGAACCGGCGCATTCCTGCGGCTCGGCCCGCGCGGCTTGGCCGAGGACCGGGCGCCGCGCCTGCTGGCGCCGGGCGCACCCGCGGCGCTGGTCGCGGAAGTCACGGACACCATGGCCGCGGCCCGGGCGGAGGGCTACCTTCCCGCCGTCGAGATGATGCGCGGAGCGGACCTCGCCGCCGAGGCGGCCGGGGTCGCGGCGCCGGCCCACGTCATCGCCGGCGCCGAGGACAAGCTGGCGCCGCCCGAGCGGTGCCGGGGCCTCGCCGAAAGCCTGCCCGGGGCGGGCTTTACCGTAATCGACGGGGCGGGGCATTATGCCGCGCTCGAACGCCCCGACGCCTTCGATTCCGCACTTGCCGCAGCCTTCGGCCGTTAGTCGAATCAAACCGGTTGACATCGCTACCCGTTGGTTCGTACCAAGCGAGGGGGCTTCCAAGCGTGCAATTTCGGCACCCGGGCACAACGTTGTCATGAAACTTTCGGTACCCAAGGAACGGCGGCGCGATGAGCGGCGGGTCGCCGCATCCCCCGACACGGCGAAAAAGCTGGTCGGGCTGGGCTTCGAGGTCGTCGTCGAGACCGGCGCCGGGATCGAGTCCGGCTTCCCCGACGCGGCCTATGAGGAGGCCGGCGCGGCGATCGCCGCCGACCAGGCGGCGGCGCTGTCGGACGGCGATGTGGTGCTAAAAGTCCAGCGCCCGCTGATCGGCGGCGAGGAGGGCGGCGACGAGCTCGCGCTGATGAAGCCGGGCGCGGTGGTGATCGGCGCGCTCGGCGCGCTGCAGCACGCCAACCATGCCGCAGCCTACGCCGAGGCGGGGCTCACCACCTTCTCTCTCGAATTGCTGCCGCGCATCACCCGGGCGCAGTCGATGGACATCCTGTCCTCGCAATCCAACATCGCCGGCTACAGGGCGGTGATCGACGGCGTTGCCGCCTTCGGGCGCGCTTTGCCGATGATGATGACCGCGGCCGGCACCATCCCCCCAGCGCGAGTGCTGGTGCTCGGCGCCGGCGTCGCCGGGCTCCAGGCCATCGCCACGGCGCGGCGGCTCGGCGCCATCGTAACGGGCTATGACGTGCGCCCGGCGGTCAAGGAACAGGTCGAGAGCCTCGGCGCCAAGTTCCTCGCCGTAGACCAGGACGCCGCCGCCGACGCCGAGACCGCCGGCGGCTACGCCAGGGAGATGGGCGCCTCCTACAAGGAGCGCGAGGCGGAGGTCTTGCGCGCGGCGCTGGAACGCAACGACATCGTCGTCTGCACGGCGCTGATCCCTGGCCGGCCCGCCCCTGTGCTGATCGCCGCCGACATGGTGCGGGCGATGCGTCCGGGCTCGGTGATCGTCGATCTCGCGGTCGAGCAGGGCGGCAATTGCGAGCTCAGCGAGCCCGGCAAGGTGGCGATGCGCCACGGCGTCACCGTCATCGGCCACCTCAACATGCCGAGCCGGCTGGCCGAGAACGCGTCCTCGATGTATGCCCGCAACCTGCTCAACTTCCTCACCCCGTTCGTCGATCGCGAGGAGGGGACGCTGGCGATCGACTGGGACGACGAGATCGTCGCGGCCTGCCTGATCACCCGCGGCGGCGCGGTCGTCCACCCCTTGCTGATCGCCCGACCCGCCGACAAGGATGTAGCGTGAAACCCGAAAACGCGGCGCACTCGGCGGCGGAAGCCGCCTCGACGGATCCGTTCATCTTCCTGTTCACCGTGTTCGTTCTCGCCATATTCGTCGGCTACTACGTGGTCTGGAACGTGACCCCGGCGCTGCACTCGCCGCTGATGAGCGTCACCAACGCGATCTCCTCGGTGATCATCGTCGGCGCGCTGATCGCCGCCGGCCCGGCCGGGCTCGACTTCTCCAAGACGATGGGCTTCGTCGCGGTGACCCTCGCCTCGGTCAACATCTTCGGCGGCTTCATCGTCTCGCAGCGCATGCTGCGCATGTACCGCAAGCGGCGCTGAGGGAAGGCGCCGTGCACGCCGATTTCACCGGAATCGCCTATCTGGTCGCGGCGATCTGCTTCATCATGGCGCTACGCGGGCTGTCCTCGCCGGAGACCGCAAGGCGCGGCAACGCGATCGGCATCGCCGGCATGGTGATCGCCATCGCCACCACGCTCGCCGATCCCGGCGTGGTCTCGTTCGAGCTGATCGCCGCCGGGGTGGTGATCGGCGGCGCGATCGGGACGCTGATCGCGTTGCGCATCCAGATGACGGCGCTGCCCCAGCTGGTCGCCGCCTTCCACAGCCTGGTCGGGCTCGCCGCGGTGGCGGTGGCGACGGCCGCCTTCTACGCGCCCGAGGCCTACGGCATCGGCGTGGTCGGCGACATCAAGACCGCGAGCCTGATCGAGATGGCGATCGGCACCGCGGTCGGCGCGGTGACCTTCACCGGCTCGGTGGTCGCCTTTGCCAAGCTGCAGGGCCTGGTGAGCGGCGCGCCGCTGGTCTTCAGGGGCCAGCACCCGCTCAACGCCGGGCTCGGGCTGGTGCTGGTGGCGCTGGTGGTCTGGCTCTGCCTCGCCGAGGCGCCGGCCGCCTACTGGCTGATCGTGATCCTGTCGCTGGCGCTCGGCTTCCTGATCATCGTGCCCATCGGCGGCGCCGACATGCCGGTGGTGATCTCGATGCTCAACTCCTATTCCGGCTGGGCCGCCTGCGGCATCGGGTTCACGCTGTCGAACACGCTGCTGATCATCACCGGCGCGCTGGTCGGGTCTTCCGGGGCGATCCTCAGCTACATCATGTGCCGCGGCATGAACCGGTCGTTCTTCAGCGTCATCCTCGGCGGGTTCGGGGTCGAGGGCGGCCAGGCGGCCGCGGCAAACGGCGACCGCCACGTCAAGGCGGGCAGCGCCGAGGATGCGGCCTTCGTGCTCAAGAACGCCTCCAGGGTCATCGTGGTGCCGGGCTACGGCATGGCGGTCGCCCAGGCGCAGCACGCGCTGCGCGAGATGTGCGACACGCTGAAGGGGCAGGGGATCGACATCGCCTACGCCATCCACCCCGTCGCCGGGCGTATGCCGGGGCACATGAACGTGCTGCTGGCGGAGGCGAGCGTGCCCTATGACGAGGTGTTCGAGCTGGAGGACATCAACAACGAGTTCGCCACCGCCGACGTGGCCTATGTGATCGGCGCCAACGACGTGACCAACCCGGCCGCCAAGACCGATTCCGAGAGCCCGATCTTCGGCATGCCCATCCTCGAGGTCGAGAAGGCGAGCACGGTGCTGTTCGTCAAGCGCTCGCTCGCCTCGGGCTATGCCGGCGTCGACAACGTGCTGTTCTACCGCGACAACACGATGATGCTGTTCGACGACGCCAAGAAGATGACCGAGGAAATCGTCCAGTCGCTGTGAGCGGGCGGCACTTCCTCACTTCGCCGGCAGTCTCGCCGCGTAGGCGGCGGCGCGGTCGACCCAGCACTTCAGGTCGCCTTCGCTCGCGATGCCGGCGGGCTCGACCAGCGCCCATCCCCTCATCGTCCTTCCGTTCATGTCGGCGGGGCGCGTATGCGGCTCGGCGAGCGTCGCCTCGTGGTCCTTGCGGTCGAGGCGGACGATCAGCGCGCCCTTCCAGGTGCCCGCGCACATATTGCCGCCGATCATGAAGCACACGCCGCCGAACATCCGGCGCTCGGAGTAGCCCTGGCGAGCTTCGAGCAGCGGGCGGATGCGTTCGATCAGGGTCTCGTCGGCGGGCGTCATGGGCGGTTCTCCCCAAGGTCCAGTCTATAGCAACGATGCCGGCGGGCTCGACCCGCGCCGCGTGTCACAAGAACGTAACCGCGCCATGGCGGCTTCCCTGCGGCCATGGCGGACGACAAGACCTTCAACGTGCTGTTCCTGTGCACCGGGAACTCGGCGCGGAGCATCATCGCGGAGGCGATCCTGGCGCGCGAGGGGAGCGGCCGTTTAGCGGCGTTCAGCGCGGGTAGCGCGCTGCCGGCGCCGCGGCAGCCCCGCTGGCTGCTGCGGGAGGGGCGATCAGCCCGGCAGCCCGGCGAGCCCGGTCAGCGCCGCGGTCAGCAGCAGCACGGCGGCCACCGCCAGCCATTCGACCGCGATCGAACGGCGCAGAGACTGCGCCCCCGCCCGCTCGCCGCGCCGCATCGCCGGCACGAAGCGGAGCTTGTTGGCTGCCCCCGCGGCGAGCAGCACGCCGACGCCGGCGACCTTGGCGAGCAGGGCGAGGCCGTAGGCGGTGGTCACCAGGGCCGAGAAATCGCCCAGCAGGCGCCAGGCCATGACGATCCCGGCGGCGATCAGCAGCGGCACCGTGCAAACGGCGATGCGGCCGAAGCGGGTCCCGAGCGCTGCGGCCGCCGGCAGATCGTCGGCGGCCAGCCTGCTGAGGGGCGTGAAGATGCCGATCCAGAAGGCGGCGGCGGCGAGATGCACCAGCAGCACCGCCTGGAGCCACGCCGCGCCGGCATCCGCCACGTGGCCGACCCGGCAGAACGCCCAGAGCGCGATCAGCCCGCCCGCGCCCGAGACCCACACCCCCCGCCCCGGCAACAGGGCCCCGCCGAGCAGCAGGACGAGCCCGGCGGCCTGAGTGGCGAGCGCGGTGCCGGCCGGTGTCCGCCAGAGCAGGCCCAGCATCTCCGCATCCGCCATGCCCGAGGCATCGCCCGTCATCGCCGCGCCGGTAAGCAGGAAGCCGAGCCCGGCGGCGGCCAATGCCAGGACCGCGAGCGCGGCGGCCTGGCGTCTCAAAATGCCGTACACCCGCCCGGTCTCCCGGCGGAGGACGATGTGCGCGAAGACCAGTCCGGCGCTGCCCAGCACGCCGAGATAGAGCAGGAACCTGGCAAGCGCCGCGGCGAGCTGCCAGCTATCGGGCAAGGCTCACTCGACCCGGAAGGAGAACGCGCCCCGCATCGCGTGGCCGTCGGCGGCGAGCCCGCGCCACTCGATCCGGTAGGACCCCGGCCCAGGGCCCTGCAGCGGGATCGTGAAGCGGGTGGCGAAGCCCTTCGCCCCGCCGAGGTCCAGATCGACGCTCTTGCCCTCCCGGGTCATCCGCACCCGGGTCAGGCGCAGCCGCTTGGTGAAGGTGAGCACGATCTCGGCCGGCATCGCCGCGAGTACGGCCCCGTCCGCCGGAACCGTCGTGCCGAGCCTGGAATGGGCCAGCGCGGCGGCGGCGAGCAGAACGAGGCAACCGGCGATGAGGGTGCGTCTCACGGTTCTTCTTTCTCCGCCAGGTGTTCGCCGAACCAAGCCAGGGTCTCCTCCATCACCCGGCCGAAGGCGGGCTCGGCGTAAACCTCGTAATGGCCGCAGCCGTCGAGCACCACCAGCCTCTTCGGCTCGCCCGCCTTGTCGTAGAGCGCGCGCGATTCCTCGGGCGGCACCAGCCGGTCGTCGCCGGCGGCGATGAAGAGCACCGGCCGGGGGGCGATCCTGTCGACCACCCATTCGGGGTGGAAGGCGAGCGTCTCGTCGACGAATTCGAGCGGCAGCGTATCCACCGCCCCCTTCACGTCCCGCCGCGCGGCGGCGGCGAGCGCGGCCGACTGGCGGTCGGGCAGCAGCACCTCGATGCGCGCGACGAGCTCCGACTGGCCCTCCGCCGCGCGGCGGACCCGGTCGGCGGCGGAGCGTTCGAGGAGGTCGAACCATTCGTCGGGCCGCCTCACGCTGCGCATCCAGCGCTCGCCGTGGCCGATCCCGACCACGCTCACCGTGCAGCGCGCCCGGCGGTCTATGGCGGCGGTCCACACCGCCGTCGCCCCGCCATAGCTGGTGCCGTAGAGCCCGAGCCGGCCCGCATCCACCTCCTCGCGGGCGCCGAGGAAGGTGAGCGCTGCCTGCACATCCGCCACCCGGCTGTGCGGGGCGAGCCTTGTGCTGGGCCCCTCGCTCTCGCCCCAGCCCTTGTAGTCGAAGGCGAGCGCGGCATACCCCGCCCCGGCGAGCACCCGCGCGTTGTCGGGCAGGTACAGATCCTTGACCCCGGTATAGCCGTGACACAGCACGACGCCCGCCCGCGCCCCGCCGCCTCCGTCGGCGGGCGGGTAGTAGTCGCCGACCAGCCTGCACCCCTCGGAGTAGAAGGCGACGGGGGTCGCATCCATGACTGCGTTCCTCCGTACTGGCGGCGGCCATGATAAGCCCATCGCCCGGCGCAAGGTAAGCTCCCCGGCGCGCCGCGACAGAATGCCCAGCCTCGATTCCGGCCCAAGAAACACCATGTTATCCTTGGAACCGGGTCGAAGGGTGGAACGATGGACGAGGATCGGTTGAAGATGTCGCTCGCCAACGACGCGGCCGAGATCTCCCGCGTCGCCGAGCGGATCGACGATTTCTGCGCCGCGGGAGAGGTCGAGCCGGCGGTCGCCTATGCGGTCAACCTGGCGCTCGACGAGCTCCTCACCAACATCATCTCCTACGGTTACCGGGACGAGGACCCGCACCGCATCGAGCTCGCGGTACGGCGCGAAGGCGGCGCGCTCGTCGTCACCATCGTCGACGACAGCATCGCGTTCGACCCGAGGCAGGTGCCGGACACCGATACCGACGCCCCCCTCCACGAGCGCGACCCCGGCGGTCTCGGACTCCTGCTGGTCAACACGATGATGGACAGCGTCGAATACCGGCGCGAGGACGGCCGGAACGTCACCACCCTGACCAAGGGCCCGGCGGCGGAGTAGGGCGGTACGGGGCGGGGTCTCACCCGCGGCTCCGTCGCGCCTCGCTGCGCTCGGCGACGATCCAGGCGGCGAAGATGATGGCGGCGCCCAGCACGGTCCACAGATCCGGCAGCTCGGCAAACGCGACGAAGCCGAGCGCCACCGCGAAAGGCAGCCGGGCGAAGTCGAACGGCGCCACCGCACCGGTCTCGCCGACGGCGAAGGCGCGGGTGTAGAAGCGCTGCGCGGTCGCCGACGCCGCCCCCAGCGCGAGCCCCCAGAGCCACTGCTCGGCGCTCGGCCATTGCCAGACAAGGGCGGCGCCCGCGACCGCGAAGGGCAGCATGAAGACCGACTGGTAGAGCACCGCCGTGTCCGGATGGTCGCTGCGGATCGCGACCTTGAGCATCATCGCCGAGGTGGCGATGCAGAGCCCGGCGCCGATCACCATGACCATGCCGATATTGACCTCCTGGAAGCCGGGGCGGACGATGACCAGCGTGCCGGCGAAGCCGATGAACAGCGCCGCCCAGCGCATCGGGTGCGCCGATTCGCGGAGGAAGATCACCCCGAACAGCGCGATGAAGAGGGGGAAGGTGAACGAGATCGCCGTCGCGTCGGCGATCGGTATCAGGGCGAGGCTGCCGAACCAGCCATACATGGCGATCGTGCTGAGCAGCCCGCGGCCGGCGTAGAGCCCGGCGTGCCGGGTCCGCATGACGCCGATTCCCGTGCGCATCAGCCAGGGCAGCATCGCCACCACGCCGAACAGCGCGCGGAACAGCGAGATCTCGAGGAAGTGCATCTCCTTGGAGAGATAGCGCACGATGGCGGCCTGCCCGGCGAACAGCAGCGCGCTCATGGTCATCCAGGCCGCCCCCTGCCAGGACGGCGCCAGGCGGGTGAACGCGTTCCCGAGGCCGGCGATCACGGCCCGGGCTTCACCGCTCCAGCACCGACTCGAAGCCCTCGAACTGCGGGTGGCCGAGATAGAGCCCGCGCCTCGCGCCGGCGCCCGCATGGGCCTTGCGGAACGCCTCCGAGCGGGTCCAGGCCTCGAACGACTCGCGGTCGCGCCACAGCGCGTGCGAGGCGTAGAGCGTGTGGTCCTCGGACTCCGGCCCGCGCAGCAGGTGGAACTCGACGAAGCCCGGCACGCCGTCGAGATGGGAGTCGCGCTCCCGCCAGACCTGTTCGAACTCCGCCTCGCGGCCGCGCGCGATACGGAACCGGTTCATCGCGATAAACATTGCTTGGCCCTTCCCTTCGACCGCCGGCCCGGGCGGTTTTGCCACAATCGCCGCGTCGGCGAAACGCCCCGGCCCGCGCTCCCCCAAGCCGTCATCCCCGGGGTTGTTCCAGGCACCCACGGGCGGTACATGGAGAGCCAGGCGCGGCCCGCCCATCGCTATGCCTCCCGCTCCTCGTCATGCCCGGACTCGATCAGGGCATCCACTGGCGCCGGCCCCTCACCCGGTCGGGCGCCTTGCGCGCGGCAAGGCTGCATGGATGGCCGGATCAAGTCCGGCCATGACCTGGTAGGGGCGTAGGGGGCGGTCGTTCGATACGCCGCATCGGTTTCATCCGAAACGGACATGGGCTAGCCTCAGTCGCGCGGGAGCATCGGGATGAACCTGACCTCCAGGGAGTCGGAAGTCGTCTTTCGCATCATGGGCGAGCTGTCGGCCGGCCACTCGTCCCGCGATCTGCGCGTCTGCCTTTGCCCCCTGCTGCGCGACCTGCTGAACGCCGAGTACCTCGCCTCCTATGTGTGGAGCGAAGGGGAGGGCAGGTTCATCGACCGCGTGGCCCTCAACATGTCGGACGACAACCTGTCGGCCTACGAGTCCTACTACCAGTTCCGCGACCCGATCACGCCTGCACTGCAGCGCCGCCGGCGCACCACCTCGGTGAACGAGGTGATTTCCCGCCCGGCGCTGGAGCGGAGCGAGTTCTTCAACGACTTTCTCGCCCGCGACGGGCTCTACTACGGCATCAACTACTACGCCTATGCCGGGGGCGCGAATATCGGCGATCTGAGGATCTGGCGCAGCCGCGGCAAGGAAGATTTCTCACGACGGGAGATCGAGATCGTGGATGCGATCGGCCCCGCCTTCACCAACGCGATGCGCCGCGCGCTGGCGCGCGAAGGCGGGGGACGGTCGGGCGCGTCGCTCGGCGGGCTGATGGAGCGCATCGCGAGCGAGGCCCGGCTGACCGCGCGCGAGAAGGAGATTGCGATGTCGGCCGCGCTCGGCAGGACCGACATGGAGGTCGCCCGGGCGCTCGGGATATCGGTCGCCACCGTGCGGACCCATCTCAAGCACATCTTCGCCAAGCTCGGCGTTTCCAACCGGACCCAGCTCGCCACCCGGTTCGCCTTTCCGGCGGAGGATCGCGGCTGAATATCCTCAATTCCGAGGATGGCGGCCCCCGGGATTCTACGCGACACTCCCGGATGACGCCGGGATTCCGACAGGCTGCCGTACCGGCCGCATCGCGAGGACACGATCTTGAGCGAGATCGCTGACTGGACGGCATCGAAGGCGCTTCGCGAAATCGGCGAGGGACGCATATCCGCCCGCGAATACGCCGAGGCGCTGCTGGCTGAGTGCGAGCGTTGCGGCGGGCTGAACGCCTTCATCCATCTCGATCCTGACCAGGCGCTCGACGCCGCTTCGCGCGTGGCCCCCGGCGGCGGCCGTCTCGCCGGGCTGCCGGTGCCGGTGAAGGACAATTTCGACACCGCGGACATGCCGACCACCGGCGGCACGCCTGGCCTGCGCGGTCACCGCCCGTCCCGCACCGCGCCCGTGCTGCGGCGCCTCGTCGCCGAGGGCGCCTATGTCATGGGCAAGCTCAACATGCACGAGCTGGCCTTCGGCATCACCTCGAACAACGCCGCATTCGGCCCGGCGCGCAACCCCTACGACCCCGCGCGCATCCCGGGCGGCAGCAGCGGCGGCTCCGGCGCCGCGGTCGCTGCGCGCATGGCGCCGGTCGCGATGGGCACGGATACCGGCGGCTCGGTGCGAATCCCGGCCGCGCTCTGCGGTGTCGCCGGATTCCGCCCGACCACCGGGCGATACAGCCGGGACGGCATCGTCCCGATCTCCAGCACCCGGGACACCGCCGGCCCCCTCGCGCGCTCGGTCGAGGACCTCGCCCTGTTCGACAGCGTCATCGCCGGGGCGCCCGGAGACTTGCCCGACATGTCCCTTGAGGGAGCCCGGATCGGCGTGCCGCGCGGCCATTTCTACGAGAACCTGCACCCCGAAACCGCGCGCGTCGCGCAAGCGGCGTTGACCGCGCTGGCGACCGCCGGGGCCGTGCTGGTCGAGGCCGACATGGAAGAGGTTCCGGGGCTCGACGAGGCGGCGGGGTTTTCCATCGCCCTGTTCGAGACCGTCGCCGGACTCGGCCGCTATCTGTCGGAGAGCGGGCTCGATCTCGACTTCGCCGGGCTTGCCGACGCCGTCGAGAGCCCGGACGTGGCGGGTTTGCTGCAAAGCCTGGCGACGCCTGAGGGCGCCATCCCGGAGCCGGTCTACCGCGCGGCGCTGACGCAAGCCCGCCCGGCGCTCCAGGCCGTCTATGCCGACTGGTTCGAGGCCAACGACGTGATCGCGGCGATCTTCCCGACCGTCCCGCTCCCCGCCGCGCCGATCGGCGAGGACGAGACGGTCGAGCTCAACGGCGAGCGGGTGCCGACCTTCCTCACCTTCATCCGCAACACCGGACCCTCGAGCGTCGCCGGCATTCCCGGCGTCACCCTGCCGGCCGGGCTCTCCGCGGGCGGTCTGCCCGTCGGCATGGAGCTCGACGGCCCGGCGGGGAGCGACCGCGCGCTGCTGGCGCTGGGTGCGGCGGTCGAAGCGGTGCTGCCAGCGACGCCTGCTCCGTCGTAGGCTGAGTTCCGCAGCTAGCCGGTCGGCCGGAAGGACCGACGAACTGAACCGCAATCAGGGAGGAGCCCCATGCAGGACCAAATCGGAAACCTTTCGCGCCGCCGCTTTATCGCCGGCGCAGTGGGTTCGGGGGCGGCCCGCGCCGCGCCCGCCCAATTAACCCGCGCGCGCGCCCGCCCCGCACTCAAGATGGGCCCCGGCGTACCGCGCCGCGGGCCCCCCGCGCGGGTGGGCCCGCC
>JAPPGP010000064.1:0-3573 GCA_028821395.1 Defluviicoccus sp. | reverse complement strand
AAAAAAAAACCCAAAACCCCCCCCCCCCCGGGTTTTGCCCCGGGGGGGGGGGGGGGGGCCGCCCCCCCCCCGCCCCCCGCCATATTCACCGGCGCGCGCGCCGCCGACGAACTCAAGATGGCCACCTTCTTCCCGCTCAGCGGTCCCGCGGCGCTGTTCGGCCCGACGGGCACGGCCTGTACCCAGCTTGCCGTCGACGAGATCAACGCGGCCGGCGGCATCGGCGGACGCAAGGTGACGATCATGCCCGCCGACGGAGGAGCGCCTCCCGCGGAGGCGGCCAAGGCGGCAATCCGCCTGATGCTGCGCGACAAGGTCGACCTCGTGGTCGGCTCGCACAACAGCGCCGTCCGCGAAGCGATTGTCGCCGCGCTGAAGGCACGGGTACCCTATGTCTACACGCCGCTCTACGAAGGCGGGGAATGCAACCCCAACGTATACGTGACCGCCGATACGCCGCAGCAGCAGGTCCAGCCATCGATCACCTGGCTGGCCAGGACCCTCGGCGCGAAGACCTACTATCTCATCGGCAACGACTATGTCTGGCCGCGCAAGACCAACGAGCAGGCGAAGAAATACATCGCCGCCGCCGGCGGCGAGGTGGTCGGCGAGGAATACGTGCCGCTCGGCGCGCCCAACAAGTTCGAGGACGCCGTCACCCGCATCAAGGCGAAGAGCCCCGACCTGGTGGTCATCACCCTGGTCGGCGGCGACAACGTCAACTTCAACCGGACGTTCGCCGGTTTCGGGCTCGACAAGTCGATCAAGCGGATCTCGTATTTGCTGGAGGAGCTCACCCTGCTCGGCATCGGCGACAAGAGCTCGAACGGGCTGTACAGCGCGATGTCCTATTTCGTGAACGAGAAGAGCGCCGCCAACCAGAAGTTCAAGGCGAGCTTCGCCAAGGCGTTCGCGTCGAAGCCGCCGCCGCTCAGCATGCTGGGCGTCGATTCCTATTCCGGCGTCTATTGCGCCAAGGCGCTGATCGAGAAGGCGGGCGGGACGGGCGATCCGGGCAAGCTGATGGCGGCGGCGAACAACCTCGCCTACAAGACCGCCACGGGCACCGCCGTGATGACCAACCGCCACGTCGTCAAGGACATGTTCCTCGCCGAGTGCAAGGGGACGAGCTTCGACATCGTCGAGACCTTCAGGGCGGTGGCGCACGGCCAGACCTGCAGCTGACCGGGCCCGGGCGGCGGCCGGCAGCGCCCCCGGCCGCCGCCTGAGACGACGGGCGCGATGGATCCGATCCTCACCACCAACGTGCTGAACGTGGTGTATGAGGTATCGACGCTCGCGGTCGTGGTTCTCGGCCTCGCCGTGGTGTTCGGGCTGCTCGGCGTGATGAATATCGCGCATGGCGAGTTTGTCATGATCGGCGCCTACTGCGCCTTCTTCGTCCAGGCGCAGGACCTCCCCTTCCTCGCCGCGGTGCCGCTGGCGCTGCTGGTCTGCGGCTTTCTCGGCCTCGTCGTGGAGCGGGTGCTGGTGCGGCCGCTCTATGCCCGGCCGTTCGACACCCTGCTCGCCACCTGGGGGCTCAGCATGCTGCTGCGCGAGGCGGTCGAGGCGGTGTACGGCAGGGGCTTCCGCAGCGTGGCGACGCCGCTCACCGGCAGCGTCGAGGTGCTCGGCGCCGACTACCCGGCCTATCGGCTGCTGCTGACGGCGGCCTCCATCGCGCTGGTCGCGGGGCTGGTCTGGTGGTTCGTGCAGAGCGCCACCGGGCGGCGCATCCGCGCCGTGGTCGACAACCCGGAGCTCGCCGGCTCGGTCGGCATTCCAGTGACCGCGCTCGCCCGCAACACCTTCGTCTTCGGCTGCGGCCTGGCCGCGCTGTCGGGCGTGATGCTGGCGCCGCTCCTGCCGGTCAATCCGACGCTCGGCCTCGACTTCATCCTCAAATCCTTCTTCGTCCTGGTGGTGGGCGGGCTCGGCAGCCTGGTCGGGCTGATCTCGGGATCGGGCGTGATCGGCGGCGTCGAGAGCGTCGTCAGCGCGGTCTCCGACCGGACCTGGGGCTACACCACCGTGCTGGTCATCGCGATCCTGTTTCTCTGGCTGCGGCCCAATGGCCTCTTTCCTCGCACATAGCGCCGCCCTGATCGCCGCGCTCGCTGTGCTGCCGCAGCTGGTGGGCGAGTTCTGGGCCTATACGCTCGCGCTTTATTTCCTCTACGCCATCGCCGCGCTCGGCGTCGGGCTGTGCTGGGGCCAGGCGGGGCTGCTGCCGCTGGGACAGGCGATGTTCTTCGGGCTTGCGGCCTATCTCTCCGGTCTCGCGCTGATTCATTTCGAGGACAGCTGGCTGCTGCTCGTCCTGCTGCCGGGGGCGGCGCTGGCGCCGGGCCTGCTGGCCTGGGGAATCGGCCTCCTGGTGTTTCGCGGGCGCACCCTGACCGGGCCGTTCTTCGCCATGATCACGCTCGCGCTCACCCTGCTTGCCTTCCAGATCGCCAACTCCTGGAACGACGTGACCGGCGGCTTCAACGGCCTCAAGAACATCCCGTCCCTGCCCGGGCTCGGCGATTTCGTCGATCTCTACTACGTCTCCGCCGCGGCGCTCGCCGTCTGCGTGCTCGGCATCGCCTGGCTGCGCCGCGCGCCGGCGGGCGTATTGTGGCGGGCGGTCGCGCAGAACGAGCAGCGGGTGCGGTTCTGCGGCTTCGCGGTGCAGAACGCGAAGGCCGCCGTGTTCGGGATCAGCGGCGTGCTCGCCGGGATCGGCGGCGCGCTCTACGCGCCCCAGCAGAACCTCGTCACGCCGCAGCTCTGCGGCTTCATCCTGTCGGCCGATTTGGTGATCTGGGCCGCGGTCGGCGGGCGGGCGACGCTCTACGGTCCGGTCGCGGGCGCCGTGCTGATCGGCATCCTGACCGCCGATCTGCGGGACGAGATTTCCTACTGGGAGGTCATCCTCGCGGCGATTTTTATCGTCGTCGTTCTGTATTTCCGGCAAGGGCTGATGGGCTTCGTCGAACCCTGGTTCGAGCGTCTCTGGCGCCGCCCGCAGGCGCGCGGCCTCGACAGCCCGGCCAGGCCGGCCGAGCCGGCGGGGGCGGGTTTCGCGCTCGACGGCATCCGCGTCCGCATGGGGTCGGTGAGCATCCTCGAAGGGCTCGATCTCGCGGTCGACCGGCCCGGCATCTACTGCCTGATCGGGCCGAACGGCGCCGGCAAGACCTCCTGCTTCAACGCGATGACCGGCGAGCTCCCGGTGCGCGGCGGGCAGATACGGATCTTCGGCAGCGAGCGAACCGGCGCCGCGGCCGACCTGTTGAGCCGCATCGGCGTCGGCCGCAAGTTCCAGGCGCCCAGTCTGTTCTCCGAGTTCACCGTGGCGGAGAATTTCAACATCGGACTGTGGGGCGGCCGCGCGCGCCTGGCGGATTTGCTGCGGGTGCGCAGCCACCTCTGGTCGAGCGCGATCCTGCGCGAGGCGCAATCGCGCTTCTCCTTCCTCGCCGACGAGGACCGGAGGGCGGGCGATCTGTCGCACGGCCAGCGCCAGATCCTCGAGCTCGTCATGGTGCTGATCGCCGAGCCGCGGCTGATCCTGCTCGACGAGCC
>JAPPGP010000031.1 GCA_028821395.1 Defluviicoccus sp. | reverse complement strand
GAGATGTGCGTCAACGCGGTGCCGAGCTGGACCTCGGTCGGGGTGGCGACGGTCGGCGCCTGCAAGGGCACGCTGGAGGCGTTGAAGGCCGCCGACATGCTGGTCTGCCTGCACATCCCGCTGTTCACCAAATGGCTCAAGCAGGTGCGCGACGCCGGGACCCGGGTGCTGATGGTGGTCGACCATCCGGACGATCTGGAGCGCACGATGGCGCCGCCCGGGCTCAAGGAGGCCGCGATCCATTCCGGAAAGCGCCTCGAACAGGCCGAGACCATGCGCATGTTCAACGACGACGGCATGGATCTCACCGTCTCGCTCGGCGAGTACCCGACGATGATCCAGTACGGCTTCGCCGAGGCGCCCGGCCGCTTCGACCATTGGGGCGCAGGCCACGTCCACACCTTCCCCAACGAGGGCTCGGCGAACGGCACCGTGGTCGTCCGGCCCGGCGATTTCGTGGTGCTGCCCTACAACCGCTACGTCACCGACGAGATCCGGCTCGAGATCCGCGACGGCTTCATCCGCAGGATCGAGGGCGGGCTCGACGCCAGGCTGATGGAGCAGTGGCTGGAGGACAACCGGGCCCATGCCGACGACATGGACGGGCATGCGGTCTCGCATCTCGGCTGGGGGCTCAACCCGCAATCGCGCTGGGACAACGTGGCGCTCTACGGCGACGACCCGGACCGCTCGAACTCCTCGCTGCGCGCGTTCGCCGGCAACTTCCTGTTCTCGACCGGGCCGAACTCGCAGGGCGGCGGCAGCCGGACCACCACCGGCCACTACGACGTGCCGATGCGCGATTGCTCGATCATGCTCGACAACGACCTCATCCTCGACAGGGGACGGTTCACCGACCCGGACATGGTCGTGGAACGGGTGTCCCGTTGAGGCCCAACAGGGAGGGAAAGATGCTCAAACGGATTTTCGTCGCGGCGGCCGGCGCGGCGGCGCTGGTCATGGCCGGCGCGGTGCAGGCCGCGGATCCGGTCAAGATCGGATTCTCGATTTCCAAGACGGGGTTGTTCGCGCAGGCCGCGACATCCCAGATCCAGACCTACGAGCTGTGGCGCGAGCAGGTCAACACCGAGGGCGGCCTGGACGTGGCAGGCACCAGGCGCAAGATCGAGTTCACCTTCTACGACGACCAGTCGAATCCGGGAAAGGCGGTCCAGATCTACGAGAAGCTGATTACCGACGACAAGGTGGACCTCCTGCTCGCGCCGTGGGGCACCTCGCTTCACCTCGCCATCGCCGGCGTCATCGAGCGCTACAAGTTCCCCGTCATCGGCAACACCGCGGCCTCGGTCCAGCTGCGCCAGCTCAAGGCGGGCTATATCTGGTTCCCGACCTCGTCCTTTCCGGACAAGCAGAGCGTCCAGATTGCCAAGTTGTTGAAGAGCCGGGGCGTGGCTACGGCGGGGCTGGTGACCAACCAGCTTCCCTACACCCAGGAGAACAAGAAATTCGTCCTTCCCGCGCTCAAGAGCCAAGGGATCGAGCTCGTGGTCGACGAGGACTACCCGCCCGACGTGAAGGACATGACGGCGGTTCTCACCAAGGTGAAGAACGCCAAGCCCGACGCGGTGCTGGCCTACACCTACCCCGCCGACGCGGTGACCTACATGAACGGCGCGCGGGAGGTCGGGCTCGACCAGAAGGTCCAGGTGGTTCTTCTCGGCCCGCAATACGACTTCTTCGGCAAGATCTTCGGGGCCGCGCGCAACGGCATCTTCACGATGGGCCATTGGACGCCGCTCAGAACCGATTGGCCGACCGCCAAGGCGTATTACGATGCGTTCAAGGCACGGTGGAAGACCGAGCCCGACTTCCTCGATGCGCCGCTGGTCTACATGTCCGTCGAGATCCTGCAGCAGGCCGTCGCCAAGGCCGGTCTCGACCGGGCCAGGCTGCGCCAGACCATCGCCAGCGAGACCTTCGCCACGATCAACGGGCCGGCCCGTTTCGAGGGCGTGGAGAACGTGCTGCTGCCGGCGATGATCTCGCAGATCCAGGACCAGCAGCAGCACATCGTCTGGCCGCCCAAGGAGCGCACCGCCGAGCCGATCGCCAAGCCCGCCTGGAAGTAGCGCCCGCGCCCGCCCGCGACGCGCCCCGCCGCGCGGCCGGGAGAAGGCGATGGCCGACCTGCTCTCCGGCCAGCTGCTGATCGCCGCCCTGGTGCTGGCGGGGATCTACGGGCTGGTCGCGCTCGGCCTCAACCTGATCTACGGCACCATGCGGCTGCTGAACGTGGCGCATGGCGAGATCCTGATGCTGGGGGGCTATCTCGCCTATTGGTGCTTCACCCTGACCGGGGTGGGGCCGGTGTGGTCGATGTTCCTCGCTTTGGTGCTCGCCGGCGCGTTCGGGGCCGCGGTCTACCGCACGCTGTGCCGCCGGGTGCTGCGCTCGGCGCGGCTGATCGAGCAGATCGAGGCCAACTCGCTGCTCGTCCTGTTCGGCGTCTCGATCATCCTGCAGAACGCGATCGCGCTCTCCTTCACCGCGACCGCCCGCGCCTACCCCTATCTCGACGACATCGTCCGCATCGGCGCCTTCCAGGTGACGGCGGACCGGCTCGTCGTGCTCGGCATCGGGCTCGCGCTCTGCTTCGCCGCGATCCTGTTCTTCCGCCTCTCCAGCACCGGGCTCGCGATCCGCGCGCTGATCGAGCAGCCCGACGCGGCGCATCTCGTCGGCGTCGACGTCGAGCGCATGCGGACCATCGCGTTTGCGCTCGGCTTCGCCATAGCCGGCGTCGCCGGCTGCCTGATCTCGATGATCGAGCAGGTCTCGCCCTTCATGGGGTTCCCCTTCACCATCGCCGCCTTCATCGTGATCATCCTGGGCGGGCTCGGGAATATCGCGGGCGGGCTCGCCGGCGCCGCGGTGCTCGCCGCGATCGAGGTCTACGGCGTCGCGCTCACCAGCGCCAGCATGCGCTCGATCCTGATCTACGGCGTGTTCATCGCGATCCTGGTGTGGCGCCCCCAGGGGCTGTTCGGCCGCAGGAGCGTGGTGCGGTGACCCCGCTCCGCTTCGCCGCCCTGCTGGCCGCATCCGCCGCGGCCTTCGCCCTGGTCCCGTTTCTCGGCGGGGATTACGCGATCGGCGTCGCGCTCAACCTCTTGATGTGGATCGCGCTCACCCAGAGCTGGGTCGTGCTGTCGGCGATGACCGGCTATGTCTCGCTCGGCCACGCGGTGTTCTTCGGCGCCGGCGCCTATGCGATGGTGCTGTGCTTCGGCTCGCTGCCGTTCTGGGCCTCGGTGATCGTCGCCGGCGCGGCGACCGGGCTGCTCGCGCTGGTCGTCGGCTATCCCTGCTTGCGCGTGCGGGGCCCCTATTTCGTGATCCTCACCTTCGGCCTGGCCGAGCTGGTCAAGTTCGTCGTCATCAACATCGAGGCCGCGCTCGGCAAGTTCGGCCGGCTGCTGTTCGGCGGGCCGGCGCTCGCCGAGATCTTCTATGTCGTGCTGGCGCTTGCCGCCGCCTCGGCGGCGATCACCTATTCGGTGCGGCGCTCGCGCTTCGGCGCCGGGCTCCGCGCCATCCGCGAGAACGAGGAGGCCGCCGAGACGCTCGGCATCGACGTGGCCCGCTACAAGGTGCTCGCCTTCGCCCTGTCGGCGGTGGTCCCCGGCATGGTCGGCGCGGCGATGGTGATGCGGACCACCTATTTCGAGCCGCTCGACCTGTTCAACCCGATCACCTCGTTTACCATCGTCTCGATCGCCATCATCGGCGGCGGCGACGACGTGCCCGGGCCGGTGCTGGGCGCGCTGTTCCTGGTGCTGCTGCAGGAGATGCTGTGGGCCAACTGGCCCGAGATCTACATGATCCTGCTCGGCGCGCTGCTGGTCGCCTTCGTGCTCGGGGTGCCGGACGGGATCCACGGCCGGATCGCGGCCTGGCGGCGGGCGCGCGGATGAGCCTGCTGGAGCTCAGCGGGGTGGGGCGCCGCTTCGGCGGGGTGGTCGCGGTCGATTCGATGCACATGGCGGTCGAGGAAGGCGAGATCCTCGGCCTGATGGGCGCCAACGGCGCCGGCAAGACCACATTGTTCGGGCTGATCGCCGGCAATCTGCGCCCGAGCGCGGGCGAGATCCGCTTCCGGGGCCGGCGCATCGACGGCCTCCGCCCCGACCGGGTCAACCGGCTCGGCATCGCGCGCGCGTTCCAGATCGTCCGCCCCTTCGCCGGGCTCAGCGTGCGCGAGAACGTGGCCGTCGGCGCGCTGTTCGGCAGCGGGCGCGAGCGCTCGCCGCGCGCCGCCGGGCAGCTTGCGATGGCGGTGCTGGAAGAGGTCGGGCTCGCCGCGCGCGCCGCCGACCCGGCCGGCACGCTGACGCTCGCCGGGCGCAAGCGCCTGGAGATCGCCCGCGCGCTCGCCACCAGGCCCAGGCTGCTGCTGCTCGACGAGGTGATGGCCGGCCTCACCCCGGCCGAGGTGTCGGACGCGCTGGAGATGATCGTGCGGCTCAAGGAGCGCCACGGCCTCACCGTCGTCGTCATCGAGCACGTCATGCGGGCGCTGATGCGGCTCTGCGAGCGCCTCGTCGTGCTGCATCACGGGGTCAAGATCGCCGAGGGGCCGCCCGGCGAGATCGCCGCCGACCCGACGGTGATCGAGGCCTATCTCGGGCGCGTCCGGGAATGACCGCGATGCTGGGGATCGATGCGCTCACCGCCGGCTACGGCGAGGTTCGCGTGCTGGACCGGGTCTCGCTCGAAGTCGCGGCGGGCTCGATCACCGCGCTGGTCGGCAGCAACGGCGCCGGCAAGACGACGCTCATGCGCGCCGTGGCCGGGCTGGTGCCGGCGGAGGCGGGGCGGATCGCGCTCGAGGGGGCGGACCTCGCTTCCGCCCCGCCCTGCGCGCGTGTCGAGCGCGGGCTCGCCCTGGTGCCCGAGGGAAGGCTGATCTTCCCCGGCTTCTCGGTCGAGGAGAACCTGCGCATCGGCGCCACCGCGCCGCACGCCAGGGCGGGGAGGGCGCAGCGGATGCGCGAGATGTACGCGCTGTTCCCGATCCTCGAGCAGCGCCGGCGCCAGGCGGGCGGCACGCTGTCGGGCGGCGAGCAGCAGATGCTGGCGATCGCCCGCGGGCTGATGTCGCGCCCCCGGCTGCTGCTGCTCGACGAGCCGAGCCTCGGCCTCGCCCCCGCCGTCGCGCAATCGCTGTTCGAGACCATCGTCGCCATCCGCGGCGCCGGGGTGACGGTGTTCATCGTCGAGCAGGACATCCGCTCGACGCTGGAGATCGCCGATTCCGCCTATGTGCTGGAGAACGGCCGCATCGCCATGTCCGGCACCGCGGCGGCGCTGCTGCGGGACCCGCAGGTCAAGCAGGCCTATCTCGGGCTGTGAGCCGTCCTACGACAGACGCTTGTACCGATTGCTCGACGGCAGGTCGGCTGGCGCGGACCGGCGGCGGGAATGCCGCCTTGCCCTTCTCGTCATGGCCGGCCCCCGGATCGAGTCCGGGGACGATCCGGCCATCCATGCGGCCTCGCCGCACGCACGGCAATCCGTGCGGGGGCATGCCGGTGGAGACCGAGCAACGCCTCAATATCGCGTATCCGCTGCGTTCTTGCGTATCCGCCGGTGCGTGACGAGGCGATTGCGGGTCGAGGAGCCCGTCCAAGCGCTTTGTCGCCGCTTGGTAGCCGGTTCTTTCGTTCGACCTTCATTTCGCATTGCCCCGCCCCGGCGAGCTGTCGGCACATTTCCCATCCGGCGGGTCCGCGATCGTCTCCCGCGTCTCCTCCAGCACCAGGTCGACGACGCGCCGCAGCGCCTCGTCGTGGCTGTCCCCCTCCAGACGACGCAGGCGGTAGAGATCGAGCTGGCGGTCCGCGCCGGCGCCCTCGCGCACGATGGCGAGCGCGCGGCGCATCTCGGCCTCGCAGCCCAGCGCGCGGGCGTCTCCGGCGAGCTGCCCGACGAGACCGGCGAGATGGTCGTCGATGTCCACGCGCGCGCCGTCCCGGCCGCCGAAGAACGCGAACACGCCATAGCGCTGGGCGATCCAGCGATCCTCCGCGATGAGCTCGGTCAGGGGCTCCGGAGGCAGGGCGTCTTCCCGCGACAGACGAACCAGCCAACGGATCAACGATGCATATAGCGCCGCGATGCTGATCGCGTCCTCGAGCCGCGTGCACACGTCGCAGATGCGCATCTCGATCGTCGGGTAGGTGTGCGAGGGGCGGATGTCCCACCACAGCTCACTGCCGTCCCCGATGAAGTCGCGCCGCCGGTACTCCGCGACCAGCCGGTCATACGCCGCGCGCGAGCCCAGGGCCCGGGGAAGGCCGGTGCGGGGCAACCCGCCGACCAGCGTCAGCCGCCACGACTTGAACCCGGTCTCGCGCCCGTCGGCAAACGGCGAAGAGGCCGAGAGCGCGTGCATCAGCGGCAGGTACCGGCGGATCGCCGTCATCACGCGGATGCGCGTGTCCGCATCGCCGAAGCCGGCATGGATGTGCATGCCGCCGATCAGAAACCGGCGCACATTGTCCTGAAACGTCAAGGTGAACCGCTCGTAGCGATCCCTGGGCGTGGTTGCCTGGGTCTGCCATTTCGCGAAGGGATGGGTGGAGGCCGCCATCACCGCCGCGCCGTGCCGCTCGGCCGCGGCGATAACGATCCGGCGGGTGTCGCGCAGCGCCTGTCGAAGCTCGGCGACCGACCCGCACACCCGGGTGTTGGTCTCGATCTGCGAGCGCAGCAGCTCCCGCACGATCCGGTGCGGCCCGGACGTCCGTTCGCAGAGCTCGAAGATGCCCGGATCGGGATCGGAGAGGAGATCCCGGGTGCCGGGGTCGACGAGAAAGAACTCCTCCTCGACGCCCAGCGTGATGGCGAGCCCGTCCGCGTCCGCTGCCGGCATCACCGTCCGCCCGCGGCTTCCCGCGCATCCCTTGCGCGACGAACCGTGCGCGCTGCCGCTCTCGCCCGGCGAAGCGAAGGGGCAGGAAGGGAAGGCGAAGAACCGAACATCGGCCACCTCGACGGCGACGGCATCGGCATGCGGTCCATGTCACGCCCGATGCCGGAGGGACAGCATACAGGAGGTGTCCCGCGGAGCGCGAAAGCGGCCCCACGGCGCAGCTCGTGCGCAACCGTCCGGCGAGATTCGCGGCGCCGAAACCGCTCCGAGCCGCCTCGATCGGATGAAGAATGGCGCCGTCCCGCGAGCGACCCGAGCGCCGGCCGAAAACGACGGGCGGGGCAAGCCGTTCTTCCAAGCCCGCACGCCAACCGCCTGACACAGCGGAACAATGCGGCCCCGGCGGGCGCTCGGCGCAATCCCGCCGCGTCCCCGGGGGACACAAATTTGCCGTATCAGGCCAGCATTTCCCGCGAAAAATGGGTCAACAGTGTTGACCATTGTTTCACGTGAAACATTAGGCTCAGTCGTTGTCGCGCCGGGCCCTTGTCGCCTCGAACTCGCTCAGCGGCGGCGAGATGTAGTTCCTGAGCTCGGAGATGTCGGCGGGCGGGCCGTCGCCCACCGGGCGGTCGCCCTTGACGGTGACGCGGTGCATCAGCCGGCGCTCGGGGTAGTAGTCGTGCAGCGCCGAGTGCTGGACCGACCGGTTGTCCCAGAACACCACCATGCCGGGCCGCCAGCGGTGCCGGTAGTGGTACTCGTGGCGCAGGGTCCGGCGGTAGAGGAACTCGAGGATGGCGCGGCCCTCGTCCTCGTCCATGCCCTTGATGTGGGTGGTGAACGAGCGGTTGACGAAGATCGCCTTGCGCCCGGTGACGGGGTGGACGCGGACCAGCGGGTGGGCCCTCGGGCGGTAGACCTCCTCGTAATGGCGCAGCCGGTCGCGGCCGTGCTTCGAGTCGGGGAACAGCTTCTTGAAGGTGATGAAGTCGTGCACCGCCTCGAGCCCGTCGAGCAGGCGCTGCATGCGGTCCGACAGCCCCTCCCACAGCGCGTGCATCGAGCAGAACGCGGTGTCGCCGCCGGGCGAGGGCACGATCCTGGCGCTCAGCATGGTGCCCATCGGCGGGCACTCGCGGAAGGTCTCGTCGGAGTGCCAGATGTCTGTCGAGGGCGGCGGGTTGCCCTCCTTGTTGTCGAACACGATGAGCTCGGGCTGCTCGGCGTCGTTGGTCGAGAACGGGTGCACGGTGAGCTCGCCCATCCGGCGGCCGAAGGCGACGAGCTCGTCTGCGCTCAGATGCTGGTCGGGGAAGGCGAGCACGCCGTGCCGGGCATGCGCCGCCAGCACCGCGTCGATTTGGGCCTGGCTGAGCTCCCGCTTGAGGTCGATGCCGGTCACCTCGGCGCCGCAGAACACGCCGAGCTTCTCGATCCCGATCCCGGTGTCGTCCTCGACGGCATGGATGGCGCTGGTGGCCATGGTCGTTCTCCCTCCGGCTGCTCCGGCGCGACCCTAGCACGGCCGCGCCCTAGAGTTCGACCCCGCGATTGGCCCAGGCGCGGCGCCACTTGCCGGCGAGGTCGGGGTCGAACAGGAGGCGGGTGTCGCCGGGCGCGATCGCCCAGTCGTCGCGCGCGAGCTCGGATTCGAGCTGGCCCGGCGCCCAGCCGGAATAGCCGAGGATGAACAGCCCGCGCCCCTGCCGCCTTCCCATCTCGCGCAGGATCGCGGGATCGGCGGAGAGGTACACGTCCTCCGCCACCCGGACCGAGCCCGCGCTCGGGTAGTCGCCGGAGTGCAGGATGTAGCCCTCCTCCGCGCCCACCGGCCCGCCGTAATGCACCGGGATCCGGCGGCCCTCCCGCGCGGACGGCGCCGAGCCCGGGTCGAGGATGTTGTCGGCCCAGTCCTCGGCCAGCACCCGGTTGATCACGAACCCCATCGCGCCGTCCGGGCCGTGGCGGATCATGTAGATCACCGTGCCGGCGAAGCGCGGGTCGGGCATCGAGGGCGCGGCGATGAGGAACCAGCCCTTGAGGCTGCCGGGCGAAGCGGCGGGCGCGCCGTGGATCGCGAGCAGGACCAGCGCCACGGCGAGGGCTGCGGCGCGCGCGATCACAGCGCGGGCGCCTCGAGCGGGCGGAGGCCGCTTGCGGCGGCGAGCGGCGCCCCGGTGAGCGCCTGCAGGCCGGCGAGGTCGAGCCCGGGCACGATCTCGCGGACGGCGAGCCCCTGCGCCGTCACCTCGATCACCGCGAGGTCGGTGTAGATCCGGTCGACCGCCGCCCGCCCGGTCAGCGGGTAGGTCGCGCGCTCGACGATCTTGGGCTCGCCGCGCCGGGTCACGTGGTCGGTCATCGCGTAGACCGCCTTCGCGCCGATGGCGAGGTCCATCGCCCCGCCGACGCCGGGGACCGCGCCCGCCGCCCCGGTCGACCAGTTGGCGAGGTCGCCGTTGGCCGCCACCTGGAAGGCGCCCAGCACGCAGAGGTCGAGATGCCCGCCGCGCACCATGGCGAACGAGTCCGCGTGGTGGAACAGCGCGGCGCCCGGCACCAGGGTGACAGGCTGCTTGCCGGCGTTGATCAGCTCCTCGTCCTGGCCGTCCTCGGGCGGCTCGGGCCCCATGCCCAGAATGCCGTTCTCGCTGTGGAACACGATCTCGCGCTCGGCGGGCACGAAGTTCGCCACCAGCACCGGCTGGCCGATGCCGAGATTGACCACAGCGCCGTCCGGGATGTCCTGGGCGATGCGCCAGGCGACCTGGTTGCGGGTGAGCCGATGTTTCACGTGTAACGATCCCCCCGGAGGATCGCCGCGCGCTCGCTCATCGGCTCGGCCACGCGGACCACGCGGTCGACGAAGATGCCGGGCGTCACCACGTGCTCGGGGTCGATGCCGCCGAGCTCGACGAGCTCGCGCGCCTGGACGATGGTGGTCCTCGCCGCCATGCACATCAGCGGGCCGAAATTGCGCGCCGCGAGCCGATAAGCGAGGTTGCCCCAGCGGTCCGCCCGCTCCGCCTTGACCAGCGCGAAGTCGGCGTGCAGCGGGTATTCGAGCACGTAGTCGCGCCCGCCGATCGAGCGCGTCTCCTTGCCCTCGGCGAGCTCGGTGCCGGCCGCGGTGGGGGTGTAGAACCCGCCGAGCCCGGCGCCCGCGGCGCGCAGCCGCTCGGCGAGCGTCCCCTGCGGCACCACCTCGAGCGCCACGCTTCCCTCGCGGTAGAGCCGCTCGAACACCTCGGAATGCGACGACCGCGGATAGGTGCAGACCATGCGCGCGACGCGGCCGTGCTCCAGCAGGGCGGCGAGCCCGACATGGCCGTTGCCGGCGTTGTTGTTGACCACGGTGAGGCCGCTCGCGCCGAGGTCGATCAGCGCGTGGATCAGCTCGGTCGGCGAGCCCGCCTCGCCGAACCCGCCGATCAGCACCGTCGCGCCGTCGCCGATCCCGGCGACCGCCGCGTCCGCGTCCGCCACCCGCTTGTCGATCATTGCCGAATCCTAGGCGAGGCCCGCCCCGCCGTCCACAGCCGGGCGGTTGACCGGCCCCGCCGCCGGGCCCAGTCTGGCGCCATGCAAGCGCTCTGCCGCGACTGCTTCGCCCAGCCCGAGGGGGCGGAATGCCAGGCCTGCGGCTCGGCCCGCATCCTGCGCCACGAAGAGCTCGGCCGGCTCGCGATCGCGCATGTCGACTGCGATGCCTTCTACGCCGCGGTGGAGAAGCGCGACGACCCCGCGCTCGCCGGCCGCCCGGTGCTGGTGGGCGGCCGGCGGCGCGGCGTGGTGATGGCCGCCTGCTACGACGCCAGGCGCTTCGGCGTGCGCTCGGCGATGCCGATGTTCGCCGCGCTCAGGGCCTGCCCCGACGCCGCGGTGATCCGCCCCGACATGAAGAAATACGCCGCCGTCTCGCGCGAAGTGCGGGCGCTGATGGAGGGCGTGACGCCCGCGGTCGAGCCGCTCTCGATCGACGAGGCGGTGCTCGACCTCGCCGGCACCGAACGCCTGCACCGCGCGAAGCCGGCGGCGACGCTCGCGCGGCTCCAGCGCCGCATCGAGGCCGAGATCGGCATCACCGTCTCGATCGGCCTCAGCCACAACCGCTTCCTCGCCAAGATCGCCTCGGGGGAGGACAAGCCGGGCGGCTTCTTCGCCATCGGCAGGGGCGATGCCAGGCGCTTCCTCGCGCCCCGCAAGGTCGCCCTGATCCCGGGCGTGGGCGAGGCGATGGAGCGCCGCCTCGCGGCCGACGGGATCGCCACCGTCGGCGACCTCCAGGCGCGGCCCGAGGCGGAGCTCGCCCGGCGCTACGGCGCGATGGGGCGCCGCCTCGCCCGGCTCTCGCGCGGCGAGGACCGGCGCGCGGTGGCCGGCCGGGCGATGCGCAAGAGCCTCTCGGCCGACACCACCTTCGCCCAGGACATCGCCGCCCCGGAGGCGCTGGCCGCCCGGCTCTGGCCGCTCGCCGAGACGGTCGCGCGCCGGCTGAAGGCCGAGGGGATCGGCGCGCGCACGATCACGGTGAAGCTCAAGCGGGCGGATTTCCGCCTCCGCACCCGGCGCGCCACCCTGCCGCACGCCACGCAATCGGCCGATGCGATCTGGCGCGCCGGCGCGAGCCTCGCCGAGAAGGAGGCCGACGGCACGCCGTTCCGGCTGATCGGCATCGGCGCGTCGAACTACGCTCCCGCGGCGGAAGCCGACCCGCCCGACCTCGCCGACCCCGGCTCGGCCGCGCGGCGCGACGTGGAACGCGCCATCGACACCATCCGCGAGCGCTTCGGCGAGGACGCCATCGGCCACGGGCGGGGGCTGGGTTAGGGGGGTATCGAAGGACGCCTAATGTTTCACGTGAAACAATGGTCAGCATTGTTGACCTATGTTTCATGTGAAACATTAGCCTGATACGGCAAAGACTCGCGTCCCCCGGGGACGGAACGGCTCCGCGCCGGTGGGCTGCGGGGACCGCTTTTCACCGCCCCCGTCGTCGTTTCGACCCGAGCGCGAAGTGGAGAAATCTCGCGCCCATGGGAGGGAGATTTCGCCGCCCGGCCGCGCTCCGCGCGGCTGCGACACTGCCCGCGACAGGCCCCGGACTGCGATCCGGGGCAGGCCCCGGACTCCGATCCGGATCGAGTCCGGGCATGACGAGCGGGGGCGGGTCGGCGTTCCCGTCACCGGTCCGCGCCAGCCGACCTGCCGTCAGGCAATCGGCATGAGCCCGCTTCGATACGCCGCCCCGCGGGCGGCCGCTCGGGATGAGGCGGGCGGAGCCGGCGTCGAAAGACCGGACCGGACAGCGGTGGACCCGATACGGGCTAATTCAGCGGGAACGCCTCGGTTGTCCGCGTGCACGGTGATCTTCGGCCCAAGGCGCGCGGCCGTCGAACCGGTCGCGCCGACGCGCCGGTTCAGAAATTGTAGCCCAGCATGCCGGCGACGCTCTCCCCGGTGGCGCGGACGCCAACGGCCATGCTGCCGATGCGCAATGCCACGCCGCCGCCGTAGTTGATTTTCCAATGCCGTTCCGGCTCGTAATCCGCGTAGCACCGGAAGCCCAGATGCGATTGTCCGGTTGGGCAGGTGGTCTTGTAGGTCCTCATGCCCAGCAACGCGAACGGGACGATCCGCAGCGTCTCGTTGCGAAAGATGGAAACGCCCGCCAGGAGGTTGATCGACACGGCGTCCTCGATCGTCTCGCGACCGCCCGTCTGGTCTTGCTGCTTTCCCTCGATGCCGAAATCCGCTCCGAGGGCAAGCCGCGGACCGGTCCACAGGATCCCCAGGCCGCCGGTGATTTCGTCGGATCCGCGCCCGACATGGGCATAGACGGTCTTCGCGTTGGCGGCGGGTTCGGACACGGGCTGCGCCCGCGCCATGGGAGCGGTCGCCGGGATCGGCAGCATGGCCGCCAGCACGGCGGCGAGAAAGGCGACTGGCCTGGCATCCATCGGTCGTCTCACCTTGTGGCGGGCTTCCCCGCTCCGTCCCGCAACCGCTTCCCGGCGATCCCGCCTCGTCCGCCCGCAGGCGCGGCGCGCGATGCGAGCCGGTCGACCCCTTCCTTCTCGATGCGCAGCCGGAGGATCGCGCGCGCCTCCTTCGGGCTCAGGGAGTGCTCGGCCGCGTGTCGCCCGACCTGCGCCCGGAGGCGGTCGAGCGCGTCCTCGCGGGTCGGTACGACGCATTTGCGCATGACCTCGGCGTCGTGGCGCTCCATCCGGACCCGCATCGCGGTCAGCGGCTCTCCCCCGGCATCGCCGCTTCCTTCCCACGCGGCCTCGGACCCGGCATAGCCGTGCAACGCGGCAGCGACGACGCCGGTCGCGACCGCCGCGGCGGCCCGGTCGGCGTAGCGGGTCACCGCCTGGGCGCAGTCGAGCGTCATATGCGCCTCGGCCGGCGCGGCGGCCAGCGCCAGGGCCAGTACCGATACGGTCTTCCTCATCGGCCAGCTCCTCGTCGACGCCGGGGGAGCCCGATGCGCCGGGGATCGACGGAACGGATATCGCCCCGGGCACCGTTCAGGGGCACCAGCTCCCGCGGCCGCCGTCATCGGCGCGGCCGTGGCCCTGCGCCAGCAGCGACTCGGCCGCAAACCCTCCCTCGGTGATGGCGACCCGGGCGACCACACGGCCGGCGCGGTTGTCGTCGCGCAAATCGGCCAGGCGAACCACCGCGCCCACCGGCAGCAGCCGTTCCAGCGCCGCCTTCGCCGCCGCCGCGGCCTCGCGCTCGGCCGCGCATCCGCCGCCCGGCTGCGGCGCGTCGTAGCCGGCGAGCCGCACCGCGACGCGCATGGTCTGCCCGTGCCCGAGCCTGGCGTCCACCTCGATGGTGCCGCCGTCGATCGCCCGAACCATCGTCGCCTGCAAGCCGGCGTACCGGTCGTCCAGGCATTCCCGGTTCAGGAACTCGGCGTTGCTGCGGGTCGCCTTGCGGAACACGGCCGCTTCACTCTCGGTGAGGCCCATTGCCCAGGCGGCCGCCTCATACGCCACGGAGGAGGCATAGCTGGTGATCGCCGCCGAGCATTCCGGCGACATATGCGCGTTCGCCGGCGCGGCGGCGAGCGGGAGCACGAGCGCGGCCGCGGCGAGCGGCGGTCTGCGGTCGATCATCTGTCCTCTCCCGGCCGCGACCGCCGGGCTACCCGCCCCGGCCGGCGCGCCGCCCACCGTCATAGGGGCGGCCGTGGCCCGCCGCAAGCGGCGCCCCGATCACATCTTCGTCATCGAGAGTGAGGACCCGGGCGCCCGCTCGGCCGGCATACCTGTCCTTGCGCATCCCGGCGAGGCGGACCTCCGCGCCCGCGGGCAACGGCCGTTCGAGCGCGGCCTTTGCGGCGGCCTCGCGCTCCGCCGCGCACTTGCCGCGCAGCTCCGGCGCGTCGAAGCCCATCGGCCGGACGGAGGCGCGCAGCGACTGCCCGGGTCCGGGCCGGGCGTCGACCTTCACGGTATCGAAGGACGCCCCGCGGATTTCCACGCGACCCCGCCCGTTTGGATGGGGACGGCACGCGCGGGGCTGGGGATAATGGGCGCCCGCCGCCGGAAATACGGAGTCGTTGCATGCTCAGGAGACCGCTCGCCGCCCTTGCCGCCTGTGCCCTTTTGCTGTCGGCCGCGATCCTGCCCGGCGCCGCCAAAGCCGGGGACAGCCCGATATTCGCGGCCGCTCACGGGGGCACGCTCGGCGCCGGGCTCATGGCGGGGTACGACATCTCGCCCGCCTTCTCGGCCCGCGCCATGGCCAGCTATTTCGCTTTCGGCACCGACGAGTCCACCGCCGGCAACGACTACTCCATCGACCTGCAGCTCCTCTCGCTCGGCGTGATGGGCGACTGGCATCCGTTCGAGAACGGCTTCCGGGTCACCGCCGGCGGGCTGTTCAACGGCAACAAGGTCACGATGGCGTCCAGCGCGGAGGACCTCGATCTCGCCGGGGCCAGCTACCGCGGCAACATGGAGGCGGAGCTCGGCTTCAACGCGGTCGCGCCCTATGTCGGGATCGGCTGGACCAGCGGGCGGGCGGACGGGCGCGGCCTCTCCTTCTTCGCCGATGCCGGGGTGATCTTCCAGGGCTCGCCCAAAATTTCCGCTTCGGGCCGGGTGGAGGGCCAGGGGAGCACGTGCGGCTTCGACCTGTCCGAGGGCGGCCGGGCGACGGTCGGGGCCGGGTGCGGGCTGGCGGATTTGCGCGCCGACCTCGAGAGCGAGCACGCCGACCTCGAAGACCAGTTGAGCGCGTTCAACCTCTACCCGGTGCTGATGCTGGGCGTCGCCTACCGGTTCTGAGCCCGCCGGCGGCGGACGGCCGGGCTAGACATCCCTTCCGGCCGGCGGCAGCCGGAGCAGCAGCCGGACCAGATCGGCCTGCCGCTCCGCGCCGGTCTTCGAGAGCACGTTCTTCAACGTCCAGCGGATTGTGTTCTCCGAGCGGTCGAGCTCGCGCGCGATGTCGCGCACGGTTCTCCCCTGCCCCACGAGCACGGCGACGCGGCTCTCGGCGGCGGTCAGCCCCAGCATGTCGCCGACCGCCTCCGCGTCGAGCCGGCCGGCGTCCGGATCGCGGACGAGAACCGCCGCCGCGACCCGTTCGGCGCCGAAATCGGCGCGCCGCGGGGCTACGGGATGCACATGGACGATCAGCGGCAGCCCGGCCGGACGCCGCACCGACATCGACCCGCCCGCCGGCACGTGACCGAGGCGCGGCAGAGCCCGGGATACCAGAATCTGGAGCCTCGCGTCGTCGCCCGGCCGGCCGGCGCGCAGGCCGCCACGCCATTCGTGGATGCCGTCCCGTGCGGCCAGCATCCGCCGCGCGGTCCGGTTGGCGGAGGCGATGGCGCCGTGGCGGTCGAGGAACACCGTGCCCGGCGGGTCGCGCTCCAGCAGCGCCGTCGCCTCGGCATGGGCATGCGCCTCCGCCGCCACCAGCTCGCGGCGCAGCCGGACCGACTGGCGGATATGGGGCAGCAGGGCGCCGATCCGCTTGAGCTTGTCCGACCCCCACCCCGCCTCGCCGTTCGCCATGGTCCAGAACAGGCAGCCGTCTTCCGGCCGCTCGTCGGACGGACGGTCCACCACCACCGCCAGCTGGTCGCGGCAGTCGTATTTGGGCTGGAACTCGTTGTACATCGGCGAGCTCCGCTTCTCCGCCGGGGTGAACAGCTCCTCGTTGTGGGTCAGCCGCCAGGCCGGCAGCCTGCCGATCCTGGGCACGTTCTCGCTGACCGCCGCGTAGTTCTCGACCCAGTCCGCCACGATCTCCCGATGCGGGTCGCCGTCGATCCAGCATGCGGCGAATACCGGCTCGGCGATCCCGTCGCCGTTCGCCGCGAGCGCCGTGAACTGGCCGCCGTTGAGACCGCACAAGCGGTCGATCGCCTCAAAGGCGTCGCCCCAGCGCGCATCGTCGAACGCGGCGTCCAGCAGTATTTCGACCGTGGATTCGAAGAGATCGTCCATGCGGTTGACCGGCACCTCCTCGTCGGCCGCGGGCGAGGTTGCGGCCCGGCGAGCGACCGGGGCACTGTAATCGCGCCCCGCCCCGTCCCGCCTCCCCCAAATGGGGGAGGTCGAAACGAAAATCGGGGAATCCGGGACCGATACCGGGCGCGCAGCCCAGCACGCCGCGCAGACAGCCGCCCGCGTCATGGCCGGCCCGGGGAACGCATCCGGGGGCCGGGCATGACGACATGGGGGCAGGCAGTTTGTCGACCATGGCGGGCGGCGTTTCCCTCGTCGATCCGCGCCCGCCGACCGCCCGTCAAGCGATCCGGATAAGCGCCAGGCATTAGCCCGATCCGGTACGATTCGGCGTCCCCCGGGGACGGGAGCGCGCCGCGGCTCGCCGCGCCAGCCCTCTGGCGGAGAGTCTTGCGAGAGCGGTTGCGGACAGGCGCCGCAACCTCGCCCGGCCCGTCGTTTCGAGCGGCCGGCCCCCTTCGCGAACCGCTCGGGATGGGGGCGTCGAGGAAAGATCCTCGCCCCGGGAAGGCGCGCCGGCGCCGTATCGAGGGAGCGCTACTCCGCGGCGACCGCCGGGGGCGCGTTCTCCGCGTCCAGCAGGCGCTGCAGGTGGCGGCGCGCGGCGACCAGGGCGTTGTCGGCGCGGATCGCCACCAGCCCGCGATCGGGCTCGAGCGCGATGCGCTGCTGCTGGGCCTCCATGATCGCCTTGTCCTCGAGGAAGGTGGCGTGGACCTCCTCGAAGAACTCCTCGACCGCAGCCGGGTCGTCGGTGCGGAAGCCGGTCGCCGAGGACCAGAAATAGTGGAAGCTCGACTCGGTCTCCGGCGTCGCCCCGTGGAACAGCCGGACCCGGAAGGCGCCCGGGTCGTTCTCGTCCTTCACGTCCTTTCCGGTGTCGACCGCGCCGGCCCATTGCAGCACCGCGGCCGGGGCGGCGTACTCGAACTCCTGGCGCCGGTCGATCTTGCCCTGGAAGCCGACCGCCCTGACGAAGCTCGGCGGCGCCGGCATGTCGCGCATCTCGCGGATCAGCATCACCCCCGTCGGCCGCCGCTCGACCGTCATCTCGGCGGTCGAATGGACCAGCGGGGAGCCGCCGATGGTGCGGGCGTGGAGATAGCCCAGATGCGACAGATCCATCAGATTGTCCATCATCATCATGTAGTTGGCGGCGATGCGGAACATCGCGCGCCGGTGCGGCCAGCGCTCCGGCCGGTCGTGCCACGGGTAGTCGAGGATCGCGCCCTCGTCGGCGCGCGCCGGATCGCCCATCCAGATCCAGACGAATTGCTGCCGCTCCACCACCGGATATGCGCGCACCCGCGCCTCGCCGGCGATCCGCTCCTGGCCGGGGATGCGGACGCAGCGCCCGCCGCGGTCGTAGACCAGCCCGTGATAGCCGCACTGGATCCCCTCGGCGACCACGCTGCCGTGGGTCAGCGGCGCGCCGCGGTGGCAGCACCGGTCCTCCAGCGCCGCCGCCCTGCCGTCGGCGTCGCGGAACAGGACGATGGGCCGGTTCATGATGGTCCGGGCGAGCGGCGCCTCGCCGATCTCCTCCGGCCAGGCGGCGACGTACCAGGCGTTCCTCAGAAACGGTGCGATCGTCCGGTCGCTCATGGCTGCGGTCCCTCGTGGCGGCACGGGTCTGGCCCCCAGCCTAGCCCGCATTTCTCACCAGAGTCACGGTCTGCGTCGCGCGCAGGCGTTCGATCCGCCAGGAGCGGGCCGAAAAGCGTAGCGATGCCTACGGTTAAGGCCCGCGACGCCGCGGGCGGGCGCCTGCGCGCGACCCTTCGGGGGGGGGGGGGGGGGGGGGGGGGGGGGGGGGGGG
>JAPPGP010000006.1 GCA_028821395.1 Defluviicoccus sp. | reverse complement strand
GGCCGTATTGCCCGCTACGCCCTTCGGCCCGCTCCTGGCGGGACGAACGCCCGGGCGCGACGCAGGCCGTGACAGGGGCGGGAAATGCGCGCTAGCCGGGGATCACCCGGTGCTCGCCCTTGATCTGGATGCGGTAGCCCGACCGCGTATGCGGGTGGTAGTCCCAGATCGCGAAGTGGTGCGTGCAGCGGTTGTCCCAGAACGCCACCGAATGCGGCTCCCAGCGGAACCGCACGTGGAAGTTGGGGTGCTCGCAGTGGCGGTAGAGGAAGCCGAGGATGGCATCGCTCTCCGCCTTCGAGACGCCGCAGACATGCGACGTGAAGCCGGGATTGACGTAGAGCAGCCTGCGCCCGGTCACCGGGTGCCTGGCGATCATCGGCTGCTCGGTGACCGGCAGCCGGTTGGTCGCGGTATTGGAGAACGCGCCGGCGCCGTCATGCACCGCGGTCATGCCTTCGAGATAGCGCTTCATGGCCGGCGACAGCGCCTCGTAAGCCGCGTACATGCTGGCGAACATGGTGTCGCCGCCGCCCGCCGGTGGCACGGTGTGGATATAGAGGATCGAGCCCATCGGCGGGGTTTCCATGCACGACTGGTCGGTGTGCCAGGTCTCGTTGCCGGACACCGATTTCGAGCTCCCGTCGAAATGGAGCGCCCGCACCTCGGGGTAGGCCTGCAGCTGCTTGGAGTTGGTGCCGTCGCCGCCGACGCTGATGTGCAGCTTGCCGAAATGCTCGCCGAGCGCCTTCTGGGTCTCGTGGGTCAGCTCCTGTTCGCGGAAGAACAGGACCTGGTGCTGCATCAGCGCCTCGTGCAGGTCCTCGACGACCGGCGCGTCGAGCGGCCGCGTCAGGTCGATCCCCTCGACCAGCCCGCCGATATTGGGCGTCACCGGCGTCACCCTGATGGTGTTGTGTCCCATGACTTCCCTCCAGCCGTGGCGGCGAACCCGCAAGATGGCTGCAAAACCGACGCCGGGCAAGCCGCGCCGGAGACCCGTCCGCGCCAACCGTCCCGTCCGACCGTCGTGCGGGTGGAGAGGCCGCGTGGATGGCCGGATCAAGTCCGGCCATGACGGGGTGGGGAAGCGCCGACGCCCCCATCGTCGTGCCCGGACTCGTTTCGGGCATCCATGGGCGCCGCCGCCCTGTACCCTCCCGACGGTCCGTCGTGCTACCGCGGCTCGAGCCGCCAGACGGCGGCGTCGTTCTCGTCGAGCAGCAGGTAGATCAGCCCGTCCGGGCCGGTGCGCACGTCGCGGATGCGGTTGCCGAAATCCTCCAGCAGGCGTTCCTCGTGAACGACCTTGTCGCCGTCGAGCTCGAGCCGGACGAGGAGCTGCGCCCGGAGCGCGCCGACAAACAGGTTGCCTCTCCAGCGGGGAAACGCGTCGCCGCGATAGACGGTGAGCCCGGAGGGCGCGATCGACGGCACCCAGAATGTCTTCGGCTGCTCCATGCCGGGCCGCGCGGTCTCGTCGGTGATCTTGGTGCCGATATAGTTGCGCCCGTGGGTGATGACGGGCCAGCCGTAGTTCCGCCCGCGCTCGACTAGGTTGACCTCGTCGCCGCCCTTGGGTCCGTGCTCCTGCGACCACAGCAGGCCGGTCGCCGGGTCGAAGGCGAGGCCCTGCGGGTTGCGGTGCCCGTAGGACCAGATCTCCGGAAGCGCGCCTGCCCGGCCGGCGAAGGGGTTGTCGGCGGGCGCGCTGCCGTCGCGGTTGAGCCTCAGGATCGCGCCGGCATGGGTGCCGAGATCCTGGGCGTGGGGTCGGTGGCCGCGGTCGCCGACGGTGACGTAGAGCTTGCCGTCGGGGCCGAAGCGCAGCCGCGATCCGAAATGCCGCCCCGAGCCGCTGCCCGGCCTCGCGGCGAAGATCAGCCTGAACCCGCCCAGCCGGCCGCTGGTGAGCCGCGCGGTGGCGACCGCCGTGGTCTTGCCGCCCTTGGCGTCCCAGGCGAGGCTCAGATAGATCCGCCGGCTGCGCGCGAAATCGGGGTCGAGCGCCACGTCCATCAGGCCGCCCTGGCCGTAAGCCTCGATGCGGGGCAGCCCGCGCAGCGGCGCCGACGGTCTTCCGTCGCGGCCCAGAATGCGGAGAGTGCCGTCCTTCTCGGTGACCAGGATCCGCCCGTCCGGGAGGAATGCCATGCCCCAAGCCTGGTCGAGCGGTCCGCCGACCGGCACCAGGCGGAAGTCGTGTCTTTCCGAGCGGTAGTCGCGCGCGTCCGCCGCTTCGGCGGGAGCCGCGCCGAGCAGCAGCGCGGCGCAGAGCGCGCCGATCCCGACGCGGACTGGTGGACGCCAGGTCAGCCCGCCACCTCGACGTCTATGGTCGGATAGTCCGCCGGCATGGTGACCTCGATCACCTCCATGTCCTCGCTGTAGTCGATCACGTTGTGCACCTCGCCCGGCGGCGAGTAGACCGAGGCGCCCGCATGCGCGGTGATCGGCTCCGCATGCCCCTGCCAGCGGTAGGTCACCCAGCCCTTGAGGATGTAGACCATCTGGAAGTCGAGCTCGTGGCGGTGAAAGCCGAGGTCGCGCTGGCACGGACCCTTGGCGCGCAGATGGATGGCGCCCACCTTGCCGCCGGTCGCCTCCGCCATGCCGAGATCGCGGTAGTCGAAGGAGTCCCAGAGCCCGATCGGCTTGAACGCCGCCTCGTCGCATTCGTGGATGGCGAGCGCGCTCAGCGCCTCGGCCAGGTCGAACGCTTCCGACATCGCCCCCTCGCTCACGCGGCGAGCCGCCGTTCCCATTCGGCGAGCGCCGGCCCGCGCTCGTTGTCGCCGAGATGGCCGAGCGCCTGGGCGACGAAATCCATCCCGACCATCTCGTTCCAGGCGCGGATCAGCCGCAGCGTGACCGGCCCCGGCATGGTGCCGTCGCCGATCGCCGAGCCGTTCAGGCTCCTCGCCGGCAGCATGGTGCCGCTGGTGCCCGACAGGAACGCCTCGTCGGCGGTGTAGACGTCATAGGGCGCGAACGCATCCTCGACCACCTCGATGCCGAGCTCGTGGGCGAGCTCGATCACCGTCTTGCGGGTGATGCCGCCGAGCACGTTGCGCGCCTTGGGCGTGCACAGCCTGCCGCCGGAGACGAAGAAGAAATTGGCGGTGTTCGATTCGGCGATGTTGCCGTCGATGTCGAGCATCAGCGGCAGCGCTTCGGGATCGGATTGCTGCGCCTCGAACCTGGCTTGGAGCTGGTTCATCCGGTTGGTGAGCTTGGCCTTGGGATCGGCGCATTGCGGCGGGGTGCGCCGCACCCCCGGCGTAACCAGCTTGAGCCCGCCCAGATAGGCGTGCGCGAACCCGGCGAAACCGACTTCCAGGCAGTACATCGTCACCGTCGCCGGCGCGGCATCGCCAAGCCTGCGGTCGCCGCGGCTGATCACCATCCACAGCGCGTAGTCGCTGCCCTCTTCGAGCAGCGGAAGGTTGTGCGCGACGGTCTCCTCGCCGATCGCCGCGATCTCTTCCCGGCTCAGCCCGCAATCGATCCGCGTATAGGCGAGCGAGCGGGCCAGCCGCGCGAGATGGGTCTCCAGCCGGAACAGCTTTCCGGCGAAGGTGCGGGCGACCTCGTAGACCCCGTCGCCGCCGGAGAACCCCCAGTCCAGCACCGAGACCCTGGCCTCGCTCTCGGGCACGAACTCGCCGTTGAGGTAGATCGTCTTCTCGTTCATCGGTAGCCCCCGATCGTCGCTGATTCACCTTACGATTGCCGAATCCGGGCGGCGCGGCAAGGCGGTCACCCGCTGGACGCGTCGAGCGCCTCGAGTCGCTCGACCGCATTCCGATGAAGAATCCGGTCATAGGCGTCCTTCGCCGGTATCTCGATGGCGCGGGCGAGCAGGCCGCGCGCCCTGTCGCGGTACTCGTCCTCGTCGAGCGCCAGCAGGCCGAGCGCATATTCCAGGTACACCGCCTTCACCTGCGGCGCGCCCGCCACGGCCTTGTCGAAATGGGCGATCGCTTCTCTCTCGCGCGCGCCGTAGGTGATGCGGGCGAGGAACGACCCGACCGCGGCAACGATCTCGGCGTGCCAGGCGCCCATCGCGAGATGGGCGGCGGCCATCCCGGGATCCAGCTTGAGCGCGTTCTCCGCCGCCTCGCGGATCTTCTCGGCATAGCCCCGGTCCGCCGCCTCGAACGACCCGATGGCCTGCGACAGCCGACCGATGGTGTGGGCGCGCTGGAGATGCGCCTCCGGGTTGTCCGGATCGGCCCGGACGGCCTTCTCCGCCAGCGCGGCGGCCTCGTCCAGCAGGCCCTCCTTCCGGTCATGAGGCGCCAGGAAATGGGCGTGATAGGCGAGCGCCCGGGCCGCCAGAGCGTAGCCTTCCGATGTGCCGACGGAAGCGCCGATCCGCGCCGCCTCGGCGAACCGTCCCGCCGCATGGGCGGCCCGTGCCTCTTCGATGGGCTGGGCGCCGGCGCCGTCCGAAAAGGCAAGAGCCAGGCCGGCGAGGAACAGGAAGAGGACGCGGGGATCCATTGGAAAAGCCGATGCCTCGGGGAGGGGGATTGGGCCAGCGTAGCCCGGTTTTCCCGCCAATGCCACGGCCTTCGTCGCGCCCGGATCTGGCTCTGGGTCGGGTCCTGCGCTAACTTCGATTTGTCGGTCCGGCCGGCTTCGCGCCGTGCGAGCGAACGGATAGGCGCGATCTCCCAATTCGGGGATTCGCGAGAGGCAAGCCATGAACTTCCACTACTATCCGGACACCGACAGCCTCTACATCGAATTCAAGCCGGGGCCAGGCGTGGAGACGCGCGAGGTATCGGGGGGCCTGAACGTGGACTTCGATGCCTCGGGCGGCGTTGTGGGCTTCGATATCGACCGGGCCTCCCAGCGGCTCGACCTGTCGACTCTGGAAACCGAATCGCTGACCCTGCGTTCAACAAGAGCAGGCTGACTCGTGCTTTGAGGAGGAGAGCTCGATGAAGTTGAAAATCGTCGTCCACGAGGCGGAAGAAGGCGGGTACTGGGCGGAAGTGCCGTCCATTCCGGGATGCGCGACGCAGGGGGAGTCTTTCGAGGAGCTGCTTGCCAACCTCTACGAGGCCGTCGAAGGGTGCCTGAGGGTGGATGTTGGGCACGCTTCTCTCTCCGGCTCCGGCAGGGTCATCGAGATCGCCGTTTGAAGACCGCCAGCGGCAGGCGCTTGCGTCCTGGACGGAGCGAGGAAGAGCAAGATCATGGCGGATGAGGAAACGGGCACGGAAGGCGAAACCGCTCGCAGGGTCCTGATCTGGGACCGTCCGACGCGGATCTTCCACTGGCTGCTCGCGATACTGTTCGTGGTCTGCTACGTGAGCGGCAGCCAGGGGCGGTTCGACATCCACATCCCGGCGGGCCAGGCGCTGCTGGTGCTGGTGGTCGCGCGGATCGTCTGGGGACTCGTGGGCAGCGAGACGTCGCGGCTCCTCGCCCTCTTCCGGTCCCCCGCGACGGTGCTTGCCTATCTTCGGACAGTGCCGCGCCGCGTGCCGGATCGGTATGGCGGCCACAACCCGCTCGGCGGGTTCTCCGTTCTCGCCATGCTCGGTCTGCTCCTGCTGCAGACCGGTCTCGGCCTGTTCGCCGCCGACGTCGACGGGCTCAACGAGGGCCCGCTATCGTTCCTGGTGAGCTACGATCTCGCGCGCGAGGCGTCCGAGCTGCATGCGCTGGTCGTCGACGTGCTGCTGATCCTGGTCGGATTGCACCTCGCGGCGATCCTGTTCCACCTGGTCTACAAGCGCGAGAACCTCACCGGCGCCATGGTGACGGGAAGCGGGCCGGTGCCGGACGGGCGCAAGGCGCCGCGCATTGCCGGGGACGGGCGGGCGGTACTGGTGCTCGGGCTCGCGATCGTCGTCGTGATCGGCGGGATCGAGCTCGCCCAGAGGGTGTTCTGAGTCGCGCGATCAGTTCCGCTTCTCGCGGAATACCCGGTGGCACCCGCCGCAGCCCATCCGCCCGAGATCGCCGAACGCCGCGCCGATCTTAGCCTTGTCGCCGCCCTCGATCGCGGCGGCGAGGACCGCGGCCTTCTCGCCCAGCGTCTTGGCGGCGGCGCCGAACTCGTCCCACTTCTCCCAGATCACCGGCTTGGCCTCGGATTTCGGCAGGGCGCCCATGCCGGTTCCCTTGGGAAACAGCGCCAGGATCCCGGGCGCGGTCTCCGAAATCACGGCGACCGCCTTGAGGGCGTCGTCCTTGGAGCCGCGGCCGCCGGTGTAACCCTTGATCGTCCGCATCGACCCACCCATCGACTTCATCGCCGCGCTGCGCTTCTCGGCGACCTGCTGGGCATCCTGGGCGACCGCCGGCCCCGGGGCGACGAGGCCCAAAGACGCGGCGAGCAAGATCCCGGCCGCGCCGGTCGACAGTTTCCTGGCTGACATGGCTTCCCCCGTTTGATTCCGCGAAGGCCGCGACGGCGTGCCCGGCACGTCCCGGAAGTCATTTTGACAACATAACCCGGACGCTTCCAACACTATGTCGGCGCTCCGTCCCCCGTTATTCCTCCCCTGCGAATTTGGGGTACAGGTTGCGATAGCCGAGCTTCTTGCGGTTCTCGGCGTTCTCGCGCGCCTTTTCGGCACTCATCGGGGTGAAGCCGTAGCCCTGGACCAGCCGGCACATGAAGTTCATCCGCGCGGTCACCGCGATCGTGTCGTGCAGCGCCTTCTCGTCCCAGCCCGCCTCGAACACCGCGTCGGCGTCCTGCTGGCCGACCTCCGTCGGCGCCAAGGTGAGCTTGCGGGCATAGGCCAAGAGCGGCTTGAAGCGGTCCTCGACCGGTGCGCTCTCCAGGTCCTCGACCGCCTTGTCGATCGCCTCGCCGTCCATCCCCCAGGCGATCGCGGCCGCCCGGTGGGCGACCCAGGCGTAGCGGCAATCCGCGGTGCCGACGACGAAGGCAGCGATCGTCTCGCGCTCGCCCGGGGTGAGCGGCGACGGGCCGCGCATCAGCGCCTGGCTGGTATCCGCCCAGGGCAGGTAGATGTCCGGATAGGTCTCGAACACGTTGCCCGGGCCGGAATCCTCCGGCAGCGATCTGAAGAACGGCACGCTATCCCTCCATTCGCTCGTCAAAGGCCGCCTGCATCTCGGCCGCGACCGCGCGCGCGACCGGTGCGGGATCGGCGGCGCGCACGATGGGACGGCCCATGACGATGTAATCGGCCCCCGCCCGGATCGCTTCGGCCGGCGTGCCGCCGCGCTTGTGATCGTCCGCACCCTGCCCGGCCGGGCGCACCCCCGGGGTTCCGAGCAGCAGTCTTTCACGCGGCGCGATGGCGCGGATTTTCGCCGCGTCCTGCGGCGCGGCGATCAGCCCGTCGCAGCCATACTCCATCGCCTTCCTGACCCGAATCTCGACCAGCTCCTCGACCGGGCGGAGATAGCCGAGCTCGCGCATGTCGTCGTCGTCGAGATTGGTCAGCACCGAGATCGCGAACACCTTGAGCGCCGAGCCCCGCTTGGCCTCGTTGGCGGCGAGCAGGATGTCGCGGTTGCCGTGCACCGTCACCAGGCTCACCCCGCGCGCCGCCAGGCGGGCGACGCCTTCGCGGACGGTCTCGCCGATGTCGTACATCTTGCAGTCGAGGAACAGCTCCTTGCCGGCCCCGAGCACGGAATCGATCAGCTCCTCGACGCCCCGAGCATAGAGCAGCCAGGGGCCGATCTTGTAATAGGCCGCCGCGTCGCCGAGCGTCTCGATCAGCGCCCGCGCCTCGTCGACGGTGCGCACGTCGAGGGCGACGATCAGCCGCCGCCTGGCGTCGATCATGCGGTCTCGCCGGCGAGCTGCGCGCGCTTGGCGTCGACCCGCCCGGCCTGTCTCGCGAGATCGATCACGAAGCGGACGTGGCTTCCCTTGCCGACCACCTCGACCGCATCGCGGACCTCGACTTCGAGGACGATCCGCCTGCCGTCGATCTCGGCGATGGTGGCGCCGATTTCGACCCACGAGCCTTCCAGCGAGGCGCCGAGATGGTCGACCGCGACCCGCATGCCGACCGTCGCCTCGCCTCCGTCGAGATGTTCGGCGATCATCTCCAGGCAGGCGATCTCGATGTCGCGCACCATGGCGGGCGTCGCGTACACCCGCCGGTCCTCGCCGAGCACGTCGATCGTGCTCTCGCGCGCGATCTCGAACCGGCGCGTGATGCCGAGCCCCGGCTTCAAGCTGTCCTTCATGTCGTCTCCCGTCGGGCCCCGCCGCCGTAGATGCGGCGCAGCTCGGTCTTGAGGATCTTGCCCATGGCGCTCTTCGGCATCGCGTCGACGAAGGCCATGCGGCGCGGGATCTTGTAGCCGCCGATGCGTTCGCGGCAATGGGCGATCATCTCCTCGGCATCCAGCGCGGCGCCGGGCGCGGGCACGATCACCGCGAACAGCGCCTCGCCGTATTTCTCGTCCGGCACGCCGACCACCGCCGCCTCGTTGACCCCGGGGTGCTGGTAGAGCACCGCCTCGACCTCGGAGGAGTAGACGTTCTCGCCGCCGGTGATCACCATGTCCTTCTTGCGGTCGAGGAGGTACATGAACCCCTCGTCGTCCATCCGCCCGATATCGCCGGTATGGAACCAGCCGCCGCGGAACGCCGCCGCCGTCTCCTCGGGCCGGTTGAGATAGCCGGTCGTCACGTTGGGGCCGCGCACCGCCACCTCCCCCGCCTCGCCGAGCGGCACCTCCGCACCGTTGCCGTCGACGATGCGCATGTCGACCCCGGTCACCGGCCGCCCGGCCGCCTTGAGCCGGTCGTAGCGCCCGCTCGCGAGCGCGCCCCGGTGCTCGTCGGGATCGAGCGTGGTGAGGATCGGCGAGGTTTCGGTAAGCCCGTAGCCCTGCTGGATCTCGGCGCCCGGCAGCGCCTCCATCGCCCGGCGGATCCACTCGACGGCCATCGGCGAGGAGCCGTAGAACAGCAGCCGCAGATTCGCCAGATCGTAGTCCGCAAAGGACGGGTCCTGCAGGACCATGATGATCATCGTCGGCGCGAGGAAGGCGACGGTGACGCCGTGGCGCTCCATCGCGCGGAGCGCCGATTCGGGGGAGAAGACCGGCAGGAACATGTGCCCCGCGCCCTGCAACGTGTAGGCGGTCCCCAGCAGGTCGGCGGAGTGGAACATCGGCGCGGCATGGAGGAACACGTCGTCGGTCCGGACGCCCAGCGCGATGGCGCATTGCTGGCCGTTGGCGAACACGTTGCGGTGGCTGAGCGGCACGCCCTTCGACCGTCCGGTGGTGCCGCCGGTATAGAGCAGGATCGCGGTGTCGTCCTCGCTCGCCTCATGCGCGTCGGCGGGGACCGCGTCGGCGAGCAGCGCCTCGTATTGCGGCGCGACCAGCAGGTTGCGCCCGCGCCACGGGGCGAGCTCGTCGGCGTTCGCGAGCTCGCTCAGCGCCTCGTCGACGACCAGCAGCCGGCACTCCGAATCGTCCAGGATGTGGCGGATCTCGGGGCCGGCGAGCCGGATATTGACCGGCACGGGCACCCGGCCCGACCAGTAGCCGGCATGCATCAGCTCGGCGTTGCGGAAGGTGTTGCGCGAGAGGATCGCGTAGCGCTCGCCCGGGCCGACGCCGAGCCCGTCGAGCACGCTCGCCGCGCGGCGCGCCCGGTCGACGAATTCGCCCCAGGTGAAGACACCCTCGTCGTCGACCACCGCCGTCCGCGCCGCATATAGCCGCCGCGCCCGATCCATCGCGGAGACCATGGTCAGCATCGCCGTCTTCCTCCCGCTCGGGTCCGTCTCCCCGGGCGGGGCATATTAGTGGCAATCGCCCAGTTTCGGAATCGCCCCCTTCGGTTGCGGCCCCGGGGGACCGCCCATAGGATGCCGGCGGCCAAGGAGAACGGAATTGCAGGTCGCGGACAGCTTTGTCGTCGATGCGCCGCTGGAACGAGTGTGGTCGATGATCACCGACCCCGAGGTGGTGGGGCCGTGCATCCCGGGCTGCCAGGGGATCGAGGTGACCGGGCCCGCCACCTACAAGGCCGACATCAGGGTCGCGGTGGGGCCGATCAAGACCACGTTCTCCGTCACCGTCGAGAAGACCGAGGAGCGGCCGCCCCACTTCGCGTCCTCGACCACGAAGGGCGAGGAGGGCGGCCGGGCCAGCACGCTGAACGCGACCAGCACGCTCACCCTCTCGGAGATCGAGGGCGGCACCGAGATCGCCTACGCCTCCGACGTCTCGGTGTTCGGCCGGCTCGGCAAGTTCGGGCTCGGCGTGATGAAGAAGAAGGCGCGCGACATCGGCCACGCCTTCGCCGACAACTTCCGCGAGAAGGCCGAGGGGAACGCCTCGTGACGGGCGACGCGGTCCCCGAATACGCCAGGCTGTTCGTCGAGGGGCTGAAGGAGGCCGATGTCGGCGTGGTCGCAGCGCTCCCCGAATCGCTGCTCGCCAGCGTCTACCGGCTGTGCGCGGCGGACAACGCGATCCGCTACATCCAGGTCTCCAACGAGGGCGACATGCCGGGGATCTGCGCCGGCACCTATCTCGCCGGCAAGCGGGCGTTGATGATCATGGAGAACTCGGGCATCCGCCAGTGCTGCGAGCCGGTGGCGCGGCTCGCCTTCCAGCACGCGCTGCCGATGGTGATGGCGATGAGCTATCGCGGCGAATGGGGCGAGCAGAACTGGTGGGGCCACAACCACGCCCAGACCATGGCGCCGATTCTGGACGCGCTCCGCATCCCGCACCGCTTCGTCACCGAGACGGCAGACATCAAGCCGGCGATCAAGCGCGCCTTCAGGCACGCCGACGGCAGCAACTGGCCGGTCGCGCTGGTGTTCTCCGGCAACTGCGTGGAGCGCCCCGCCTATGCAGCGGATTGACGCCTTCCGCGCGATTGCGCCGCTGATTACGGCCGAGGACCTGGTCACCACCTCGATCGGCGCCACCTGGGACGACTGGTGGAATTTGAAGCCCGACGCCGACAACACCTTCTTCACCGGCGTGCTGGGCTCGGTCACCTCGACCGCGCTGGGTCTCGCGGTGTCGCTGCCGCATCGCCGCATCGTCGCCTTCGAGAGCGACGGCTCGATGCTGATGAACACCGGCATATTGTGCACGCTGGGCGCCGAGCGCCCGCCCAATCTGACGGTGCTGGTGTTCGACAACGGGATCTACGAGAACATCGGCGGGCCGCCGACGCTGACCTCGCGCAACACCGACCTCGCGCGCATGGCCGACGGCGCCGGCTGCCTCAACTGCGAGACGGTGCGTGACCCGGATGCCCTGGCCGAGCGCTTCGCCGCGATGCTCGACGACGGCGAGATGGGCTACCTGGTCGCCAGGATCGAGCCCGGCAAGCACCCCTGGAAGTGGGAGGACCGCAAGCCGACCGACGGGATCGAGGACAAGTACCGGTTCCTGCGCTATGTCGAGCGGCTGGAAGGCGTGGTCATCCACCCCGGCGCGCCGCAGAACTGACGGTGTCGGGCGGGATCGACGACCGGCGCCATCTCAACCTCACCGGCCCCTTTCGCGCGCTCTGGCGCGCGGCGCGAGCGGCCGAACGGCACTCGCCGGACGACGCCCCGCCCGCCGCCGAGGATCCGCCGGACCCGATCCACGCCGCGATCCGCCGCCAGGTCGAGGAGCTGCTCGCCGACACCGGCATCGCGCCGGAGAAACGCCGCGAGATCTTCGACTCGATCGCCTGCCCGTGCTGCGGCGGCACCGGAGCGAGCTTCGCGATCGCCATCAAGCCGGCTTCGCAGGCGGGGTTTTAGGGTGTCCCGGTCCGGCCACTCCCCCAAGCCGTCACGCCCGGACCTGATCCGGGCATCCACTGGCGCCACCGCCCCTTCCCGACGGCCGCCTTGCGGGCGGACAGGCCGCATGGACGGCCGGAACGAGTCCGGCCATGACGGGGTGGACAACGTTGAGGAAGGGTATCACCCGTCCGGCCCGCCCGCCCCGGCGAGAGTCGCCTTGGCGGCGCGGATCCTCTCCGACGCCTCAGCGTCGACAGCGAGCGTCGCGGCGTCGCACACCACGCCGTAGTCGCGGAACGCGGCCTCGGGCGTGACATAGCCTTGGCGCAAGTCGTGCGCCACCGCCTCGACGGGTCGCTCCAGCGGAGGGCCGAACCCGCCGCCGCCGCCCGATCTGAGCGCGAACGCCTCGCCGGCCGCGAGGCGGGCGGTGAACACCTTGGCGTTGGGAAAATCCTCGCGCCAGGCGCCGTCGCGGCGGAGCGCCACCTGATTGCCCATCGCATCCAACCCGCCGGCGAGCCCCCAGGGCCGGCAATGCACCCGGTCGATCTGGGTGTTGACGGTGAGCGGCGCGCGCGCCTGCACCACGTTCTCGATGCCGAGACCGCCCCGCCTGCGCCCGGCGCCGCAGGAATCCGGGCGCAGCGCATGCGCCTCGAACAGCAGCGGGTACTTGGCCTCCAACTGCTCGACCGGGCTGTTGTGGGTGTCGCCGTCGTTCATGCAGATGGTGGCCGAGTTGCCGTCCTCCGCCCGCTTGGCACCCCAGCCGCCGCCGGTCGGGCCAATGAAGGCGATGTAGAACTCCGACGTCGCCGGGTTGACCCCGTTCAGCATGCCGATGATCAAATCGGCGTGGTGCCCGGCGACGATGCGTTCGGGAATCGCCGCCGCCAGCGCCTTGAACACGGTATCGACGATGGTCATCGGAAAGGTCATCCACCAGCGCATCGGCGCCGGCTTCTCGGCGCTGACCACGCGTCCCATCGGGATGACGACGTCGAGGTTGCGGAAGCTGCCGTCGTTGATCGGGTAATCGGTGGGCGAGGTCAGGCACTTGAAGGCGACTTGGGAACAGGCGTGCCCGGTGGTGATCCCTGAGTTGTAGAACCCCTTGACCTGCTCGGAGACCTGGGAGAGGTCGACCGTCATCCTGTCGCCCGCGACGGTCACCCGGACGCGGATCGGCACCGGCTCCGCGATATCGACCCCGTCGTCGTCCATGAAGGACTCGGCCTCGTAGACGCCGTCCGGGATCGCCAGCGTGCGCTCCCGCGCCGCCCGTTCGGACTGATCCATGATCGCCGCGATGGCGCCGAGCACTTCGTCGCGGCCATAGCGGCGGATCAGCTCGAGAAAGCGCCGCTCGCCGCTGGATATCGCGGTGAGCTGCGCGCGGAGATCGCCCATCGCGCGGTCCGGCAGGCGGACGTTCATGCGCAGGATGTCGAGCAGGTCCTGGTTGACGACGCCGGCCCGCCGATATTTGAGGATCGGGATCTGCAGGCCTTCGGAATAGATGTCGGTCGTCATGCCGTCGAGCGTGCCGCCGATATCCGGCCAGTGCGCCATGCAGACGGCGAAGCCGACCAGCGTGCCGTCGTCGAACACCGGCATCGAGAAGGTCAGGTGGTTAAGATGGCTGCCGGTGATATAGGCGTCGTTGGTCAGCAAAATGTCGCCGGGTCCGATATCGTCGCCGAAACGGGCGAGCTTCGCCTTCACCGTCTCGGCCATGCCGCGGATGAACATCGGCAGGCCGAGCCCGATGGAGACCGTCTCGCCCTTGGCGGTGAACAGCCCGACGGTGAAGTCGAGCGCCTCGTAGATGATCATGTTGTAGGCGGTGCGGGTGAGGTTGGTCTTCATCTCCTCGGTGATCGCGATGACGCCGTTGCGCACCAGCTCGGTGACCACCGGGTCGGGCGAGGCACCGCTCATCGCCCGCCGGACCCCACCCGGATCCTGAGATTGCCGTACTCGTCGACTTCGAGCCCGTCGCCCGGCAGCAGCAGGGTGGTCGATGCCGCCTCCTCGATCACCGCCGGGCCGTCGAGCGCCGCGCCGGCGCCGAGATCGGCCCGGGCATAGACCGGGGTGGCGACGAAACCGCCGGTCTCGGAGAAATAGATGCGCCGCGTCTCGAACGGGGCGGGATCGGCGGTGCCGCCCTCGCCGCCCTGCACCATCGGAGGCTTGGGCAGGAGGCCGGAAACCGTCGCGCGCAAGCTCACCAGCTCGGCCGGCTCTGCCGGCGCCGAGGTGCCGTAGCGAATGCCGTGCACCTCGTCGAAGCGCCGCTTGATCGCCGCCCGGTCGCCGGCGGCGAACAGCGCGGCCGGCAAATCGACCGTGACCGCGTGCTCCTGGCCGACATAGCGCATGTCGGCGGCGCGCCCGACGACGATCTCCGACACCGCCGCGCCGGTGGCGGCGACCGCCGCCCTTCCGTCCGCCTCCATCTCGGCGTAGAGCCGCTCGATCTCTTCCAGCGGCGCCTCGGCGAGGCGGGCGAACCAGGTGCGCACGTAGTCGTAGCGAAGGTCGGCGTGCAGCATGCCGATCGCCGAGAAATGGCCGGGCGCCGGCGGGACGACGATCTCCCGCATGCCGATCTCGCGCGCCACCGCGCTCGCGTGCAGCGGCCCGGCGCCGCCGCAGGCCACCAGCACGAACGCGCCGGCATCGAGCCCGCGCTCGGTCGACACGCCCTTGACCGCGAACGACATCGCGGTGGCGGCGATCTGAAGCACGCCGGCGGCCGCCTCGACCGGGTCCATGCCGAGCGGATCGGCGACGCCCGACTTCATCGCCTGGAGCGCGGCCGCGGAATCGAGCGTCATCGCCCCGCCGAGGAAGCGGTCGGCGGCGATCCGGCCGAGCACCAGGTTGGCGTCGGTCACCGTGGCCGCGGTTCCGCCCATGCCGTAGCAGGCCGGGCCCGGGCTCGCGCCGGCGCTCTCCGGCCCGACGCGGAGCGCGCCCTGCGCGTCGGTGCGGGCGATCGACCCGCCGCCGGTGCCGACCTCGAAGATGTCCATCATCGCGATCTGCACCGGCAGCCCCTGCTCGTAGCCGCCGATCTTGGCGCTTCCCGTGGTCAGCGCCTCGCCGCCATAGATCACCCCCGACTTGGCCGTGGTGCCGCCCATGTCGAAGGTGATCGCGTTCTCGATCCCCGCGGCGCGGGCCAGCGCGCGGCCGGCGATGACGCCCGCCGCCGGCCCCGATTCGAGCATGTGGACGCAGTCCCGCCGCGCCTGGGCAACGTCGTAGAGCCCGCCGGTCGACTGCACCACGAGGAAGGCGCCGGGGAAGGACTGCGCCTCGAGGTGGTCGCCGATCTCGCCCAGGTAGCGCCTGACGCCGGGGCCGATATAGGCGTTGGCGGCGACCGTCGAGCAGCGCTCGAACTCGCGGTACTCCTGCGACAACTCGCAGGACGCCGTGACGAAGGCGCCCGGCAGGCAGGATTCGAGGATCGCCTTGGTGCGCTTCTCGTGGTCGGGGTTGCGGTAGCTGTGCAGGAGCAGGACCGCCACCGCCTCGACTTCGAGCCCGGCCAAGCGTTGGCCGAGCGCGCGTACCTCGTCCTCGTCGAGCTCGGTCAGCGCCTCGCCCTCGGCGAGCATCCGCTCGTCGAGCTCGAAGCACATCGCGCGCTCGATCAGCGGGCGGTGCTTCTTGAAGAACAGGTTGTAGGAATCCGGCCGGTTGACCCGGCCGATCTCGTAGATGTCGCGGAACCCCTTGGTGATCACCAGCGCGGCGCGGGCGCCGGTGCGCTCCAGCATGGTGTTGATGGCGATGGTCGAGCCGTGCAGGAACAGCGCCGCCTCGGCGAACGCGACGCCCGCGCGCTCCACCCCGGCGGCGATGCCGTCCACCAGATGCGCCGGTGTCGACGGCGCCTTGCCGAGCCGGAGCGTTCCGCTCTCGGGGTCGAAGGCGGCGATGTCGGTGAACGTACCGCCGATATCGGCGGCGAGCCTGAGCCCGCCGGGAAGTTCCGGCTCCGCCATGTCGGGTCCGAATGCGAGAAATCCTTAGCGCGCGCGACTATCGAAACGCCGGCGGGCGGAGTCAACCGGCGGTGCCTCGATGCGGCCCCACCGCGCCATGACGGGACGGGGACGCTACCCCCCGCCCCGCAGCATGCGGACGATGCCGGAGAAGTCGGAGCCCTCTTCGCCGTCGGCGCAGTACTGCTCGTAGAGCGCGGCGGCGTGGCTGCCGAGCGGGGTGTTGGCGCCGTTCGCTTGGGCGGCGCCGCGCGCGAGGCGGAGGTCCTTGAGCATCATCGCCGCGGTGAACCCTGCCCGGTAGTCGCGGTTGGCGGGAGACGCGGGCACCGGGCCGGGCACCGGGCAGTAGCTGGTGAGCGACCAGCACTGCCCCGAGGCGGTCGACATGATGTCGAACAGGGTCTGGGCGTCGAGCCCGACCCGCTCGGCGAGCGCGAAGGCCTCGGAGACCGCGATCATCGAGACCCCGAGCACCATGTTGTTGCACATCTTGGCCGCCTGGCCGTTGCCGGGCCCGCCGGCGTGCACGACATTGCGCCCCATCGCCGCCATCAGCTTCTCGCCGCGGGCGACGGCGTCCGCGCCCCCGCCGACCATGAAGGTGAGCGTGCCGGCCTCGGCCCCGCCGACCCCGCCGGAGACCGGGGCGTCCAGCATCGCGAAGCCTCTTTCCGCCGCCGCCTCGTGGACCGCGCGCGCGGTCGCGAGGTCGATGGTCGAGCAGTCGACCAGCAGCGCGTCGCTTTCCGCCTCGGCCAGTAGCCCGCCCTCGCCGCAATAGACCGCGCGCACGTGCTCGCCCGCCGGCAGCATGGTGAACACCGCGTCCGCGCCCGCCGCCGCCGCGGCGAGGTCGCCGGCCAGCGGGATTCCCGCGGCCTCCGCGGCTTCGCGCGCCGGTGCCGACACGTCGAAGCCCCGCACCGCGTGGCCGGCCTCGGTCAGCCGGCCCGCCATGGGCCGGCCCATATTGCCGAGCCCGACGAAACCGATTTGCGCCATCGTCCCTCCCCGCAAGTCAGTCGAAGGCGAGCTCGCGCTGGAGGGGCGCGAAGTAGCGTTCGACATCCGCCTCGCCCACGTCCTCGAGCCGCGCCGGGTCCCAGCGAGGCTTGCGGTCCTTGTCGATCACCGCCGCCCTGATCCCCTCGAAGAAATCGTGCCCGGCGAGAAAGGCACACGCCATGCGGTACTCGCGGCGCATGACGGATTCGAAATCGAGCCCGTCGCCGCCGCGCAGCTGGCGGTGGGTGACCAGCATGCTGGTAGGCGACTTCGTGCGCAGAATGTCGGCGGTCTCGATGGCGAAGTAGCCGTCCTCGGCCTCCAGCGCATCGATTATCCCTTGCACGGTCGGGGCGGAAAAGCAGCGGTCGATCACCCTTGCATGCTCGCGAAGCTGTACCGGCCCGGGGTCCGCGGCGAACTCGGCGAGGACCGCATCGACCGTTGCGGCGCCTGCCGACAGATCGGATTCGGCGAGGCGCCCGACGAACGCGGGCAGATCGGCGCTCGGCATGTAGTGGGTGCCGATGCCGGCATGGATCGCATCCGCCGCCTTGAGCCGCGCCCCGGTGAGCGCGAGATACATGCCGAGCTCGCCCGGCGCGCGCGGCAGGAACTCGGTCGCTCCGACATCGGGAAACAGCCCGATGCCGCATTCCGGCATGGCGAAGATCGTCCGCTCGGTCATCACCCGGTGCGATCCGTGCACCGATATGCCGACCCCGCCGCCCATGACGATGCCGTCGACCAGCGCGACATAGGGCTTGGGGAATTGGTGCACCGCGTGGTCGAGCCGGTACTCGTGCCAGAAGAAGGTGCTGGCGGTGCCGTCGGCCGCGCGACGGGAGTCGTAGAGCGCGCGGATGTCGCCGCCGGCGCAGAACGCGCGCTCGCCGGCGCCCGACACCACGACGGCGCCGATGGCGGGGTCGTCGGCCCACTCCAGCAGGCGGGCGCGGAAGGCGATGCACATCTCCCTTGTGAGCGCGTTGAAGGTGGCGGGCGCGTCGAGCTCGACCCGGCCGATGCCGCCGTCCTCGGCGAAGGCGATCTCCGCCGTCATCGGCCTTCCGCCAGCAGGCGACGGGCGATGATGACCCGCATGATCTCGTTGGTCCCTTCGAGGATCTGGTGAACTCGCAGATCGCGCAGGTAGCGCTCGATCGCGTGGTCGCGAAGATAGCCGTACCCACCATGCAGCTGCAGGGCCTCGTTGCAGACCTCGAACCCGGCATCGGTGGCGAGGCGCTTGGCCATCGCGCAGCGCAGCGTTGCATCCGCCTCGCCCTCGTCGATCGCCGCCGCCGCGCGCCAAACCATGAGCCTCGCCGATTCGAGCGCGGTCGCCATGTCGGCGAGCTTGAACCGGGTCGCCTGGAAGTCGGCGATGGCGCGGCCGAACTGCCGGCGCTCGCCGACATAATCCCGCGCCGCCTCGTAGCACGCCCGGGCGCCGCCGATCGAGCACGCGCCGATATTGATCC
>JAPPGP010000153.1 GCA_028821395.1 Defluviicoccus sp. | reverse complement strand
CCCCCCCCCCCCCCCCCCCCCCCCCCCCCCCCCCCCCCCCCCCCCCCCGCCCCCTCCCCCCCCCCCCCCCCCCCGGCCGGGCGGCGGGGCGCCCCCAACCCCCCCCCCCCCCCCCCCACGAGAGGGGGACGGGCACGAGACTTCTCTCTTCCCCCGGAACAGAACCGGGGCCGGTGCCCCAAGGCGCGGCTCAAGGCGCCTCGGCGGTGTCGATGTGGATGTGCACCGGCTCGGGGCCGTCCGCGATCTCGCGGCCGAGCACGCGGACCGCCTTCTCCGCCTCGGCGACCGGGTAGCTGTGGGTGCAGAGCACCGCCAGCTCCCGCCAGCGCGTCTTCAGGATGTCGATCGCCTTGACGGTGTCGTTCCAGTCGGAAGACAGCACGCCGAGCAGCGAGATCTCGCGGAACACCAGCTTGTCGGTGTAGAGGTCGTTCAGCGCGTTGTCGGTCTTGAGGCCGGCGACGACGACGTTGCCGCCCTTGCGCACCATGTCGACGGCCTGGAGCAGCGGCTCGGTCGCGTGCGCCGACACGTCCACCACCACGTCGGCTCCGTGCCCGCCGGTGAGCGCGAGCACGCGCTCGACCGGGTCCTCCCGGCTCACGTCGATCGTCGCGTCTGCCCCGAGCGCGCGGGCAAGCTCCAGGCGCCTCGCATCCGCGCCGGTGCCGGTCACGATCACCTGCCCGGCGCCGAGCTCGCGCGCCACCACCACCGATAGCAGTCCGCGCTGGCCCGGCCCGGCGATCACCACCGTGTCGCCGGCGCGGGTCCGCGGCCGCTCCCCCGCCCAGCGCACCGCGTTCGACAGCGGGTTGAACAGGCTGAGCGCGTCGGTCGGGATGTCGTCCGGCGCCCGGTGGAGCCGGGTGCGGGGGTGGAGGTAGAGGTGGCTCGCGTAGCCGCCCCAGAGATGGGGCGGCGTGTCGAACCCCATGCGCAGCCCGTAGCCCATGTTGTTGTCGCAAAGGACAGTGCGGTTGTCCCGGCAGTAGCGGCATTCGCCGCAGCCGATCGACGTCTCGACGATCACCCGGTCGCCTTCCTTCACCCCCCAGCGCCTGAGCGCGTCCGGACCGGCCCGGTCGATCCAGCCGAAGATCTCGTGCCCCGGGACGATCGGGAACAGCCCGCGCCCCGACGCGCCGAGCCGCCCGTCATATTGCTCGTAATCGGTGCCGCAGATCCCCGCCGCCTCCATGCGGAGCACGCCGTCATCGGCGCCGACCTCGGGGATCGCCACCTCGCGGTAGTCGAACTTGCGCGGCCCGGTCAGCACCGCCGCGAAGGCATGGTCCGCCACCGTCGCCCTCCCGCTTGATTATCTGCCGCCGGCAGGAAATCATAGCAACCGCCTGATCGGCCCGCGAGGCGGGCGCAATCGAACCCGGGAATGTCGGAATGACCGCATGCATGGTGGGCTGGTCCCACACGAAATTCGGCAAGCACGAAGACCGCGACCTCGAATCGCTGATCGCCGAGGTGACGCTGGGCGCGCTGGATGACGCAGGGGTCGCCCCGGCCGATATCGACGAGATCTATATCGGCCACTGCAATGGCGGATTCGTGCGCCAGGAGTTCCCCTCCTCGCTGGTCCTCCAGGCGCATGACGACCTGCGCTTCACGCCGTCGACCCGCGTCGAGAACGCCTGCGCGACGGGATCGGCGGCGATCCACCAGGGGATGAACGCGATCGCCGCCCGCAAGGCGCGCCGCGTGCTGGTGGTCGGCGTCGAGAAGATGACCGAGCTCGCCGGCGCGGCCATAGGCGAGGTGCTGGTCAAGGCGAGCTACGTCAAGGAGGAAGGCGGCGAGAACGGCAGCTTCGCCGCCATCTTCGGCCGCATCGCCGAGCGCTACTACCAGCAATACGGTGACCGGACCGACGTGCTGGCGAAGATCGCCGCCAAGAACCACGCCAACGGCGCGCTCAACCCGCTCGCCCATTTCCAGAAGGATCTCGGCTTCGAGTTCTGCCGCACGCCGTCCGACAGGAACCCGATCGTCGCCGGACCGCTCAAGCGGACAGACTGCTCGCCGGTGACCGACGGCGCGGCGGCGTTGGTGCTGACCGACCTCGACACCGCGCTCTCCCACGACAAGGCGGTGGTGTTCCGCGCCGCCCGCCAGGTCAACGAATTCCTGCCGATGAGCCGCCGCGACCCGACGCGTTTCGAAGGCGCCGAGCGGGTCTGGCAGCAGGCTCTTGGGGACTCGGGCCTCGCGCTCGACGATCTCGACCTGCTGGAGGTGCATGACTGCTTCACCATCGCCGAGCTGATGATCTACGAGGCGCTCGGCCTGACCGCGCGCGGCGAAGGCGCGATCGCGGTCGAGGAGGGCTGGACCGAGAAGACCGGCAAGCTGCCGATCAACCCGTCGGGCGGGCTCAAGTCCAAGGGCCACCCGATCGGCGCGACAGGCGTCTCGATGCATGTGATGGCGGCGATGCAGGTGCGCGGCGAGGCCGGGCCGATCCAGGTGCCGAACGCGCGCCTCGCCGGCGTGTTCAACATGGGCGGCAGCGGGGTCGCCAACTACGCGAGCATCCTGGAGCCGCTCCGCTGATTCGCTAGAGGGCGGGAAACCGGCGATGGGAGAGTTCGCGCTCGGCCAGCCCGTGCCGCGGCTCGAGGACCCGGCGCTGCTGACCGGGCGCGGCCTGTTCGCCGACGACGCGGGGGTGGATGTTTCGGGCGCGCTGCACGGCTACGTGCTCCGCTCGCCGCATGCCAATGCCCGCTTCGGGCCCATCGACGTCTCCGCCGCCTCCGCGATGCCGGGCATCGCCGCCGTGCTGACCGCGGACGACTACATCGCCGAGGGTCTCGGCCCGATCCCGCATATCGGACCGCCGGTGAAGCGCCGCGGCGGCGATGCGCCGGCGAGCCCGCCCTACTACCCGCTCGCCGCGGGCCACGCCCGCCATGTCGGCGAGGGCGTCGCCTTCGTGGTCGCCGACGGCATCGACCGCGCGAAGGACGCCGCCGAACGGATCGCCGTCGATTACCGGCCTTTGCCTGCGGTCACCGAGACCGCGGAGCTGATGGCGAACGGCGCGCCTGCGGTGTTCGACGGCTGCCCCGACAACGAGTGCTTCCTGCACGAGCTGGGCGACCGCGCGGCGACCGACGCCGCCTTCGCCGCCGCCGACCGCGTGGTGCGCCGGCGCTTCGCGCTCAGCCGGGTGCTGGCCAACGCTATTGAGCCGCGCGGCTGCGTGGCCGCATACGACACGAGGGCTAAGCGGTTTTACCTGCGCGCGCCGGTGCAGCACCCCTTCGTGGTGCGCCGCGTGCTCGCCACCCGCATTTTCGGGGTCGACGAGCGCGATTTCCATGTCGAGCTCGACGATGTCGGGGGCAGCTTCGGCAACAAGGCCAATGTCTATCCCGAATACCTGCTGGCGCTGTGGGCGGCGCGCCGCCTGGGGCGTCCCATACGCTGGACCAGCGAACGCTCGGACGGGCATTTGAGCGATTATCACGGGCGCGACAACGTCACCGACGCCGAGCTCGCGCTGGACGCCGAGGGCCGCTTCACCGGGCTTCGCGTCAAGAGCACGGTCAATCTCGGCGCCTATCTCTCGCCGCTCGGCGCCGGCCCGGCGGTCAACAATCTGGGCTCGCTCGCCGGGGTCTATCGCACGCAAGCGGCCCATGTCGAGGTGCGGGGCGCGCTCGGCAACTGCCAGCCGACGGCGCCCTATCGCGGCGCCGGCCGGCCCGAAGCCGCCTTCGTCATCGAGCGGCTGATCGATGCCGCCGCCGACGATCTCGGCATCGACCGGATCGCGCTGCGCCGCCGCAACATGATCGGGCGCGGCGAGTTCCCCTTCGCCACCCCGCTCGGCTTCGTATACGACTGCGGCGATTTCGAGACCGTGATGGACCGCGCGCTGGCACTCGCCGAGGCCGACGGCTTCGAGGACCGGCGGCGCGATGCGGCGGGCGACGGCAGGCTTCTCGGGCTCGGCGTCGCCAACGCCATCGAACGCGCCGCGCCGCCCGGGCTGGAATACGCGGAGATCCGCTTTGCGCCGTCTGGGGGCGCGACCGTGCTCTGCGGCGCGACCACCCAGGGCCAGGGCCACGCCACCGCCTTCGCCCAGCTCCTGGGCGACCGGCTCGGCCTCGCAGCCGACGAGATCCGTTTCGTGCAAGGCGACACCGACAGCCTCGCCTTCGGCATGGGCGCCGGCGGGTCCCGCGTCTCCGCAATGGGCTGCGCCGCCCTGCTGATCGCCGCCGAGAAGGTGGTGGAGAAGGGCAAGCGAATCGCCGCGCATCTGCTGGAAGCCGCCGAAGACGACATCGAATTCGCCGACGGGCGCTTCTCCATCGCCGGCACCGACCGCGCGATGAGCCTGGGCGAGGTCGCGCAGGCCGCCTTCCAGCCGGCGCGGCTGCCGGCCGACATCGAGCCCGGTCTGATCGAGAGCGGAACGTACCGCTCGAAGGTCGCGAGCTATCCCAACGGGTGCCATGTCTGCGAGGTCGAGATCGACCGCGAGACCGGCGCCGCCCGCATCCTCCGCTACGTGGTAGTCGACGATTTCGGCACCGTGATCAACCCGCTTCTGGTCAAGGGCCAGGTGCATGGCGGAGTCGCCCAGGGGGCCGGCCAGGCGCTGATGGAACGCATGGTCTACGACCGGGACAGCGGACAGATGATGGCGGGCTCGCTGATGGACTACGCGATGCCGCGCGGCGACGACTTCTGCTCCTTCGAGGTCGAGAGCCACCCGGTGCCGACATCCGTCAACCCGCTCGGCGTCAAGGGCGCGGGCGAGGCCGGCACGGTCGGCGCCCTACCGGCGGTGATCGGCGCGGTCAACGATGCACTCGCCCCGCTCGGCATCGGCGATATCGACATGCCGGCCACGCCCGAGCGCCTGTGGCGGGCGATCATTAGTGCGTCGGGGTAGTGCCAACACCCCACGTCATGCCCGGACTCGATCCGGGCATCCATCGGCGCCGCCATCCCTCCCGTCCGACCGTCGTGCGGGCGGAGAGGCCGCGTGGATGGCCGGAACACCTCCGGACTTGATCCGGGGGCCGGCCATGACGAGGGGCGACGCCGGAAGCGGCTTTACCTGAAACGGACCGGCTCAGTACAGCCGCGTCTCGTAGCTCTCCCTGATCCGCGCCTCGATCTCCTCCAGCGGGGTGTCGGTCTCGCGCTGGTCCCTGGTGATCTGGGCGAGCGTCGGAAACGCGCGGCGTTCGATGCGGGTGTCGGGGTCCCACAGCCGGGCGCGCTTGAGCGCCTTGGCGCAGTGAAAGAACACCTCGTCGATCTCGACCAGGATGCCGAGCTGGGGCACCTTGCCGCGCACCGCCATGTCGGCCAGCGCGGCGGGGTCGTCGACCACCCGCGCGCGGCCCGAGGCGCGCAGCGTCTCCTCCACGCCGGGCAGCAGGAAGATCAGCGCGACCGAGTGCCCCGGATTCTCGACGATGTTGGACATCGTGTCGGCGCGCCGGTTGCCCGGGCGTTCGGGGATCAGGATGGTGCGGTCGTCGATCACCTTGACGAACCCCGCCGGGTCGCCGCGTGGGCTGATATCGGCGCGCCCGTCGACGCCTACGGTCGAGATGAACAGGATCGGCGAGAGCGAGAGAAAGTGCCGCGCGTGCCTGTCGAGTAGCGGCATCTCCTTCTCGGCGATCGACGCGGTCGGCGAGCCGACCGCGTCGCGCAGCGCGTCATAGGCCTCGATCGAGCTCAGCCCGGCGTCATCCGTCATCGTCCCGCTCCGGCAGTTTCCGGGACTGTCGCGCGGGCGGGCCGCCGATGCAAGAGCTTGACGATGCGCCGCGCGATGTGGGACGGAAACGCGATGAACCTCGCCCAGCTCCTCGCCAGGTCCGCCCGCGCCTGGTCGGACCGCCCGGCGGTCGCCCTCGGCGTCGAACCGGTGCTGTCCTACCGCGATCTCGCCGACCGGGTCGCCCGCATCTCCGCCGGGCTGCGCGACATCCACGGCCTCAGGCCGGGGGACCGGGTGGCGCTGGCGATGACCAACACGCCCGACTACCTGGAAGCGCTGTTCGCGGCCTGGCATGGCGGGTTCGCGGCGGTGCCGATCAACGCCAAGCTGCACCCGCGCGAATTCGCCTACATCCTCGGCGATTCGGGCGCCCGGGTGTGCATCGCGACGGAGGACATAGCCGAGGCGATCGCCGGGATCGCCGGCGACCTCCCCGATCTCGGAGCGGTCGTCGCGCCGGGCTCCGGGGATTACGCGCGGCTCCGCGCCGCCGAGCCCGGCCCGATGGCGGAGGTCGCGCCCGACGACCTCGCCTGGCTGTTCTACACCTCGGGCACCACGGGGCGCCCCAAGGGCGCGATGCTGAGCCACCGGAACCTGCTGGTCATGACCCTCAGCTACTTCGCCGATGTCGACCGGGTGGGCGCCGACAGCGCCATCGTCCACGCCGCGCCGATGTCGCACGGCTCCGGCATGTACCTGCTGCCGCACATCGCCAAGGGCGGGTGCCAGGTGATCCCCGAGAGCAGGGGCTTCAGCGGCGACGAATTCCTCGCTTTGCTGCCCTTCCACCGCAACGTCACCGCGTTCTTCGCGCCCACCATGGTGACCCGGCTGGTCAACGCGCCGTCGCTCGGCGCGGCCGACCTCGCGAACCTGCGCACCATCGTCTATGGCGGCGGGCCGATGTACGCCGAGGACTGCCTGCGCGCGCTCGATGCGCTGGGGCCGTGCCTGGTGCAGATCTACGGCCAGGGCGAGTCGCCGATGACCATCACCGGGCTGTCGCGCGGCGACCATCTCGACCGCGACCACCCGCGCTACATGGAGCGCCTCGCCTCGGTCGGGATCGCGCGCACCGATGTCGAGGTCCGGGTCTGCGACGGCGACGACGCCGACGTGGCGACCGGCAAGGTCGGCGAGGTGCTGGTGCGCGGCGACGTGGTGATGACCGGCTACTGGCGGAACGAGGAGGCGACCGCCGAAGCGCTAAGGGGCGGCTGGCTCCATACCGGCGACATGGGCGCGTTCGACGAGGACGGCTATCTGACGCTGAAGGACCGCTCCAAGGACCTGATCATCTCGGGCGGCTCGAACATCTACCCGCGCGAGGTGGAAGAAGTCCTGCTGCGCCACCCCGGGGTGCTGGAAGTCTCGGTGATCGGCCGCCCGCATGACGACATGGGCGAGCAGGTCGTCGCCTATGTGGTCCCGCGCGCCGGGGAGGCGCCGGCGGCGGCGGCGCTCGATGCGCTCTGCATCGAGAACATGGCCCGCTTCAAGCGGCCGCGCGCCTACCGCTTCATCGACGCGCTGCCCAAGAACAACTACGGCAAGGTGCTCAAGACCGAGCTGCGCAAGGCCGAGGCGGGCACCGAGAGCTAGCTCCCCGCCCGCGCTCCGGGCGCGATGCCGGCCTCCTTCGCATAGTCTTCGGCGGCCGCCTTGGCGCCGCCTTCGGGACGCGTGCGGCCGACCGAGACGTGGCCGTCCCCGGCCGCGATGACCAGCCTGCCCTCGCCCAGCGCGACGATCTCGCCGGGCGCGCCGCCCGCCCCGTCGACGCGCCGCGACTCGAAGAGCTGCACACTGGTGCCGCCGATCGCGGTCCACGCGCCGGGGGCCGGGTCGGCGCCGCGGATCAGGTTGTGGACCTCCGAGGCGGGCTTCGCCCAGTCGATCTCGACATCCGCCTTGCGGCACCAGCTCTCATAGGTCGCCCGGCTCTCGTCCTGCACGATCCTGGGCGCGCTTCCGTCGCGCACCATGTCGACGCTCTCGATCATCGCCTCGACGCCGAGCGGGAACAGCTTGTCGAAATAGACCGTCCCGAGCGTGTCGTTCTCCAGGATGTCGACCTCCTTCTGCATCAGCACGGGACCGGTATCGAGACCGTTGTCGGGCCAGAAAATGGAGAGACCGGTCTTGGTCGCGCCCTGGATGATCGGCCAGTTGATCGAGCTCGGCCCGCGATGTAGGGGCAGCAGCGAGGGGTGGTACTGGATCGTGCCCTTGTCCGGGATGTAGAGGAAGTCCTCCGGCACGAACAGGGTGACGAAGGCCATCACCCCGAGATCGGGGCTCATCGCCCGGTACTCGTCCCACACCGCCGGCTCCTTGTAGGAGGGCGGCTGCAGCAGCTCGATGCCGCGTTCCAGCGCGGCTTCCTTCAGCGGGTCGGGACGCCTTCCCTCGCGGTCGGGCGCGCAATAGACCGCGATCACCTCCTCGCCGCGTTCGAGCAGCGCCTCCAGCACCGCCTTCCCGAACGCCTGCTGTCCGATCAGTGCTATGCGCATTCCGGCCATCCTTTTTCGTCCCGGGGCGAGGCCAGACCATAGCCCGCGGCCCCTTCCCGTCCAACACCGGCCGGGGGTTCGCCACCGGCCGCGTTCTGACATATTGTGCCGCCGCCACGCCATCCTTCGGCAGGGAAAGCAGCAGCATGTCGCTCAAGGAGCGGGCGCTCGCCTATCACCGCGCCGCGCCGCCGGGAAAGCTCGAGATCGTCCCCACCAAGCCGGTGGCGACGCCGGACGACCTCGCGCTCGCCTATTCGCCGGGCGTGGCGGATGCCTGCCTCGCCATCGTCGACGACCCGGCGGCGGCGGCCGAGGTCACCGGGCGGGCGAACTGCGTCGGCGTGATCACCAACGGCAGCGCGGTGCTCGGCCTCGGCGATATCGGCGCGCTCGCCTCCAAGCCGGTGATGGAGGGCAAGGCCGTCCTGTTCAAGCGCTTCGCCGGCATCGACGTGTTCGACATCGAGATCGCCGAGACCGATATCGACGCCTTCGTCGAGACCGTCGTCCGGCTGGAGCCCACCTTCGGCGGCATCAACCTGGAAGACATCAAGGCGCCGGAATGCTTCGAGATCGAGGCGAAGCTGATCGAGCGCATGAACATCCCGGTGTTCCACGACGACCAGCACGGCACCGCCGTGGTGACGGCGGCGGCGCTGGTCAACTGGCTCGAGCTGACGCACCGGCGGCTGGAGGACATCCGCCTGGTGTGCTCCGGCGCCGGGGCGGCGGCGATCGCCGGGCTCGACCTTCTGACGGGCATGGGGCTCAGGAAGGACGCCGTCATCGTCGCCGACAGCCGGGGCGTCATCTACCAGGGCCGCGACGAGACCATGGAACCCAACAAGGCGCGCTACGCGGCGAACACCGATCTGCGCGGCCTGGGCGAGGCGATGGCGGGCGCCGACGTCTTTCTCGGGGTTTCCGCGGCCGGGCTGGTCGACGGCCCGATGGTGAAGTCGATGGCGCGCGATCCGCTCGTGCTCGCGCTCGCCAACCCGGACCCCGAGATCGACCCGGAAGCGGCGCGCGCGGCGCGGCCGGACGCGATGGTGGCGACCGGGCGGTCGGACTACCCGAACCAGGTCAACAACGTGCTCTGCTTCCCGTTCCTGTTCCGCGGCGCGCTCGATGTCGGCGCGCGCAGGATCGACCTCGCCATGAAGGCCGCCTGCGTCCGCGCGCTGGCCGAACTCGCCCGCTCGGAGCCGCCGCTGATCGTGCGCGAAACCTATCCGGGCGAGACGCTCCGGTTCGGGCCGGACTACCTGGTCCCCAAACCCTTCGATCCGAGGCTCGCGGTAGACGTGCCCATCGCGGTCGCTGAGGCGGCGATGGAGAGCGGCCTTGCGGCGCGCCCGATCGACGACATGGCGTGCTACCGGCGCAGGCTCGAAGACCTCGTCGGCTCGCGCGGCTGAGCCGACCGGATCAAGGAAGGAGAACCGATGAAGCTCGATGTCTTCAACCACGTCTTCCCCGAAATTTTCATCGAGACGCTGGAAGAGACCATGCCCAGGCGCGCGGTCGCCCGCTGGCGCTCCATCGAGACGCTGTGGAACATGGATGCCAGGCTTAGGCTGCTCGACGAGTTCGGCGACTACCAGCAGATCGTCTCGATGTCGCAGCCGCCGATCGACGTGCTCGGCGGCCCCGACCGGACACCGGCGCTCGCGCGCATCGCCAATGACGGCATGGCGGCGATCTGCCGCGCCCATCCGGACCGCTTCCCGAGCTTCCTGCTGAGCCTGCCGATGAACAACCCGGACGCGGCGGTGAAGGAGGTCGACCGCGCGGTGACCGAGCTCGGCGCCTGCGCCGCGCAGATCCATTCCAACGTCAACGGGAGGGCGCTCGACGATCCCGCCTTCTTCCCGGTATTCGAACGCCTGGAGCGGCTCGGCAAGCCGGTCTTCCTGCATCCGGCGCGGCCGATGTCGCACGCCGACTACGAGGCCGAGGAGGAGTCCAGATACGAGATCTTCTGGGGGCTGGGCTGGGCCTACGAGACCTCGGCGGCGATGGCGCGTATCGTATTCTCCGGCATGTTCGACAAGCTCCCGAACCTCAAGGTGCTGGCGCATCACTGGGGCGCCTACATCCCCCATGCCGAAGGGCGGCTGCCGCACTGGGAGGGCCGTTCCTCGCAATCCGACCGGACCGATTACGGCCCGCTCAAGGACAATCTGAAGCGCCCGGCGACCGAATATTTCAAGATGTTCTATGCCGACACCGCGATGTTCGGCGCCAAGGCCGCGAGCCAGTGCGGGCTCGAATTCTTCGGCGCGGACCATTCGCTGTTCGCGTCCGATTGCCCGTTCGACGCGGAGGGCGGGCGCATCCTGATCCGCGACACCATCGCGGTGATGGACGGCCTGCGCTGCACCGAGCAGGAGCGCGAGGACATGTATCTCAACAACGCCCGCGCCTTTCTCGGGCTGGAATAGCCCGCGGTGAACCCGCCCCGCGACGTCATCGTTCTCGGCAGCGGCATCGTCGGGCTCTGCTCGGCGCTCTACCTCCAGCGCGACGGGCACCGGGTGACCCTGATCGACCGGCTGCCGCCGGGCGAGGGAACCTCTTACGGCAATGCCGGGCTGATCCAGGTCGACGCCGTCCTGCCAATCGCCACGCCCGGCATAATCCGGCAGGTGCCGCGCATGCTGACCGACCCGGAAGGCCCGCTGGTGATCCGCTGGCGCTACCTCCCGCGGCTCGCTCCCTGGCTGCTGCGGTTCGTCGCGGCGTCGAGGCCGGGGCGCGTGGAGTCGATCTCGGCCGCGCTGGCCGCCCTGCTCGCGCGCGCCCATGAGAGCTACCGCCCGCTGCTCGCGGCCGCCGACGCCGAGCACCTGTTCTCGCCGACCGGCGAGTTGTTCGTCTATCGCGACCCGGCGGCCTACGAAGCGGCGAAGCCCGACCACGACTACCGGCGCCGGTTCGGCATAACCTTGGAGGATCTCGGCCCCGCCGAGATGCGCCAGCTCGAACCGGCGCTCGGCCCCGACGTGCGGCACGGCGTGTTCTCGCCCGACTGCCTGCGCGTCGCCGACCCGCTGACCCTGTCGCAGCGCCTGGCGGACGCCGTCGCGCGCGGCGGCGGAACGATCCTGCGCGAGACCGTGACCGGCATCGAACGCGGGCCCGACGGCCCGGCAGCGGTCGTCACCGACCGGGGCCGCCACGACGTGGACCGGCTGGTGATCGCCATGGGCGCGTTCTCGAAACGCTGGACCGCGAAGCTCGGCGTCCGCGTGCCGCTCGACACCGAGCGCGGCTATCACCTGATGCTGCCCAGACCCGGGATCGAGCTGCGCACGCCATTGCTGGTCGGCGACCACCGCTTCGGGATCGTCCCGATGACCCACGGCGTGCGGCTTGCCGGAACGGCGGAGCTCGCGAGCCTCGATGCGCCGCCCAACTACCGGCGTTCCCGCATGCTCGGCCGCCTGGCCCAGCGGATCGTCCCCGACCTGGAACTCGACGGCGCCGAGGAATGGATGGGCTACCGCCCCTCGACGCCGGACAGCCTGCCGGTGATCGGCCCGGCGCCCGGCTGCGAGCGCGCTTTCCTCGCCTACGGCCACGGCCATCTCGGCCTGACGCTGGCCGCAGTCACCGGCAAGCTGCTCGCCGACCTCGTCGCCGGCCGCGACAGCGGGATCGATCCCAGCCCCTATCGGGCCGACCGGTTCTGATCCGGAAAACTCACGCGAAGCTGGCGCCGCCGTTGACGTTCATGATTTCGCCGGTGATGTAGCTCGCCCGGTCGGAGATCAGGAAACGGGCGGCGTCGGCGATCTCCTCGGCACGGCCCATGCGGCCGAGCGCCGCCGCGTTGCCGACATTGGCGCGGGCTTCCTCGGTGTAGCCGGCCGTCATCGCGGTCTCCGTCGCGCCGGGGGCGATGGCGTTGACCCGGACCCCGTCGGCGCCGAGCGAGCGGGCGAGCGAGCGGGTGAGCGCGACGATCGCCGCCTTGGAGCTCGCATAGGCCGGCCCGCCCCTTCCGGCGCCGCCCACCCCGCCGATATGCACGATCCCCGACGTGGTGAGCACGATCGATCCGCCGCCTTGGGCAATCATCGGCCTGGCGGCGGCCTGCGACATCAGGAACGAGCCGGTGACGTTGACCGCGAGCTCGCGGTTGAACTCATCGGCGTCGAGCTCGGACCAGGGCGTCGTCGAATGGATCGCGGCGAAGTGGATCATCGCATCGAGCCCGCCGAACCGGTCGACGGCGGCGGCGACCGCCGCTTCGCAGTCCGCCGGCTGGGAGACATCGCCGGCGAAGAGGACGAGCGAATTACCCGCCCCCGGATGCGCGGCCTCCAGTGCGTCGGCGCCGAGATCGAGCGCCAGCACAAGATGCCCCTCGGCGGCGAGGTCTCGCGCGCAGGCTTGGCCGATACCGCTCGCGGCGCCGGTGACGATCACGTTCTTGGGTTCGCTCATCGGGACCCCCCTTACCGAACGAGGGACGCGGCCGCACGCTCGGCCGCCGCGGCGGCCTCGCTGTCGCCCAGGGCGGCGAGGACGCTTGCGTAGTGCCGCAATGCGATCGGGCTGTTCGGTCTTTCCTCGCATCTCTCGGCGAGCAGCGAGCAGGCCAGCCGCTCGTTTCCCGCCCGTTCGGCGGCGTGGATCAGCATGCGGCGGAACATGTCGCGCTGCGCGTGGCTGCCGCCGACGGACCGGATCCCGCGGCGCCGCGGATAGAGCAGGTCGACCGCGCCTTGCCAGTCCTCCGCCTTCGCCGCCGCCGCCGCGCGGCAGAGCGCGAGACCGTGCTCGGCCATCACCCCCGACTGGGTCTGTTCGGTGTCCTCCGCGAACGCCTCGGCGGCCGCGATCAGCGCATCCAGCGCCGCGCCGCGCCCGGCCGCCGCGAAGGCCATGGCGTAGTGCGCATCGGCGAAGACGAGCTGCAGGTCCGCCGCCCGCTCGGCCGCGGCATCGGCCACACGGCCCCAACGGTCGCCCACATCGACGCCCTCCTCCTCCAGTCGCCACAGCAGCGAGACCGCGTTGCAGATATCGAGATATTCGAAGGCGTCCTCGGGCACCACCTCGCGGTCGTAGAGATCGAGCACGGCGTCGAACCGGCCGAGCTCGAAATGGAACAGCGCGCGATGCCACCAGAGATGGTTGACGACCGCGTTGCAGCCGGCGAAACCGTCCGCGCGGCCGTCGATCCAGGCGATCCCCTCGTCCTGCCGCCCGGTCATCTCCATGACATGCGCCACCGCGTGCGTGGCCCAGAGGTCGGCACCGTCCAGCTCGACCGCGCGGCGGCCGCGGCGCTCGGCCTCCTCGTAGGCGCCGCATTCCTCCAGCGCGAAGGCGGACATGCCGAGCACCTTGCCGTAATCCGGCACCGATTCGTCCCAACCGGGCGCGACACGGGCCTGAATTTCGCGCATGCCCCAGCAGTCCCCGAGATAGAAGTTCCAGTATTCCGAGAGCTTGAGCGCGAGCACGTCGCGCGGCCACTCGGTCAGGATCCCGTCCCACGCCTCCAAAGCGCGCCTCTGGCTGCCCAAAGACCAGGCTTCGAGGGCCTGGATGTGAATCTCCTCGCGCCGGTTGCAGCCGCCCTCGCCCGCTGCCGCGCGCGCGGCATCGAGCGAGGATTGCGCGCGCCCGAGCAGCCTGCGGCTCGCGAACAGCAGCATGAAATAGCCGCGCAGCACATGTGCCAGGACGAAGGCCGGATCGGCGTCGAGCGTGGCCTTCAAGTGGTCGCCGGTATCGGCCCTCAGGCCGAGATAAGCGCCGACCGTGCGGTCGAATCCCGCTACCGCCGCCTCGTTCGCCGCCGTGATGTGGAGCCCCCTGCAATCCGTCCTGCTCACCTCGGCCCTCCCCTGTGCGGGCGCAGGCTAGCACGCCGCAAGAAGGACAGAAATGCGGCGAACGCCGGTGGCATTCACTATGCTGGCGGGAGCCAGGGAAAGGATCGAGCCATGGACGGCGCGTTGACCCCGGAACAGGCCCGCTTGCAGGACCGCGCGCGGGCGCTGGCGGAAGACCACGTCGCCGCTCGCGCGGCCGAGATCGACGAGACCCGCGACTACCCCTGGGACACGGTGGAGCGGCTCAAGCAGGCCGGATTCATGGGGATGACGGTGCCGGAGCCGCTCGGCGGCCAGGGTCTCGGCTTCCTGGAGGCCTCGCTGGCGATCGAGGAATTCGCCAGGGTCTGCGCGGTGACCGGGCGCATCGTCGTCGAGTCCAATATGGGCGCGATCTCCGCCGTCATGGCCTACGGGACGGAGGCGCAGAAGCAGCAATGGGCGGACGGCGTGCTGGGCGGCGACAAGCCGGCGATCTGCATCACCGAGCCCGAGGCCGGCAGCGCGGCGTCCGAGCTGACCACGCGGGCGGACCGGCGGGGCGGCGAGTTCGTCGTCAACGGCCGCAAGCACTGGATCACCGGCGGCGGCGTCTCGCGCCTGCACCTGATCTTCGCCCGGGTGTTCGACGAGCGCGGCGAGGAAGAGGGAATCGCGGGGTTCATCGCGACCCGCGACGAGACGCCCGGCCTGGTCGTTGGCTCCCGCGAACGCACGATGGGCCTGCGCGGCATCCCCGAGACCGAGATCCTGTTCGAGGACATGGTGGTGCCGCGATCGGCCATGGTGGTCCCGCCGCGGGGCCTGCGCAAGGGATTCGCCGATCTGATGAACGCCTATAACAGCCAGCGCGTCGGCGCCGCGACGGTGGCGCTCGGCGTCGCCGCCGGGGCATTCGATCATGCGCTGGACTACGCCAAGACGCGCGAACAGTTCGGCCGGCCGATCTGCGAGTTCCAGGGCCTGCAATGGATGCTGGCCGACATGTCGATCGAGATCGAGGCGGCGCGGGCGATGATCCGCCGGGCCGCGTTGTCGGCGGGGGACGGTTTTCCCGACATGCTGAAGGCCGCTCAGGCCAAAGTGCTGGCGAGCGAGATGGCGATCCGCGTGACCAACGACGCGCTGCAGATCTTCGGCGCCGCCGGCTATTCCCAGTCGCGCCCGCTGGAGCGCATGGTGCGCGATGCGCGGATGTTCGCGATCGGCGGCGGCACGGCGCAGATCCTGAGAACCCTGGTCGCCGGCAGGCTCCTCGAACGCCGGCTGCCGCAGACCCGCGACGGCTATGCCCGGGGGGAAGCCGAGACCGGCGGCAAGGCGGCACGGCGCCAGGCGCGGGAAGCCGCGGCGCTGCGCCAGAACCTCAAGCGGCGGAAGGCGCAGGGCCGGGCGCGCGATGCCGCCGACGCGGATCGCGGCGCCGGCGCAGGGGTCGTCGAAACGCCCTGACAACCCGTTGTGGAAATCGGCATCGCGGGCGGCTATACATCCGCCCTGCATGCTCCGACCCTTACTCGTTCCCGTCCGATAGTCGATGGACACCATCCGTATCCGGGGCGGCACTTCGCTCACCGGCACCATCCCCATCGCCGGCGCCAAGAACGCCGCCCTGCCCCTGATGGCGGCGAGCCTGCTGACCGACCGGGCGCTCCATCTGGTCAACCTTCCCGATCTCGCCGATATCGGCTCGATGCAGAAGCTCCTGCGCACCCACGGGGTGGCGATCGAGAACGGCGAAGTCTCGGGCGAGATGTCGTTCGACGCCGCCGCGGTCGCGGACACCACGGCGCCCTACGATCTGGTGCGCCGAATGCGGGCCTCGGTGCTGGTGCTCGCGCCGCTGGTTGCCCGGTTCGGCCGCGCCCGGGTGTCGCTGCCCGGCGGCTGCGCCATCGGGACGCGGCCGATCGATCTTCACCTGGCGGCGCTCGGCCGGCTGGGCGCCGAGATCGACCTCGCCGACGGCTATGTCGAGGCGCGGGCGCCGGGCGGTCTGACCGGCGCCGAGTTCGAATTCCCGGCCGTGTCGGTCGGCGCGACGGAGAACGCGATGATGGCCGCGAGCCTCGCCCGCGGCGAGACGGTCCTCCGCAACGCCGCGCGCGAGCCGGAGGTCGTCGACCTCGGGCGCTGCCTGATCGCCATGGGCGCGAAGATCGAGGGGCTCGGGAGCGCGACCTTGCACATCCAGGGGATGGACCGGCTGGACGGCGCGCGGCACGCCGTCATCCCCGACCGGATCGAGGCCGGCACCTACGCGATCGCGGCGGCGATGACCGGCGGCGACGTGACGCTGGAGGGCGCCGATCCGGGAACCCTGGAAGCGCTCATCGACACGCTGCGGCGGTCGGGGGTGGCGATCGAGGGATCGGGCAACGGCCTCCGCGTCCGGGCGCCGGGGAGCAAGACCGCCGGAACGGAGCTGGTCACCCGACCCTATCCCGGGTTTCCGACCGACCTGCAGGCCCAGATGATGTCGCTCGCCGCCATCGCCGCGGGGGCGTCGAGCATTACGGAGACCATCTTCGAGAACCGTTTCATGCACGTCCCGGAGCTGCTCAGGATGGGCGCGGACATACGGGTGAGCGGGGCCATCGCGCTGATCCGGGGGGTGGCCGGGCTGAAGGGCGCGGAGGTCATGGCGACCGATTTGCGCGCCTCGGTGTCGCTAATCCTCGCCGGGCTGGTCGCCGAGGGCGAGACCGTCGTCAACCGGGTCTACCACCTCGACCGCGGCTATGAGCGGATCGAGGCCAAGCTCGCCGCCTGCGGCGCGGACATCGAGCGGGTCCCCGCCCCGTCATGAGACGCAAGCTCGCCCTAATCGCCCGCGACCCGGAAGACCTCGAGGTGGTGTCCTCGCTGCTCCAGGACGCGATCGTGCAGGTCGGCGAGATGACCTATGTCCAAGACGAGGGCCGGTTCGTGCTGATCGCGAGCCGCTTCCGCCGGGACCCGGAGACCGGCGAGGCCGCATCTCCGCCCGGCGTCTTCGAAAGGGTGAACTGCGCGCTCCGCTTCGACCGGGTGAGCGCGGTGAAGCGGCGCAACCTGGACCCCGCCCGGCTGTCCCGCGTGCTGTCTCTGCTCGCCATCCGGTGCGAGGGAGAGTATATCGACCTGGTCTTCTCCGGCGACCATACGGTCCGGCTGGTCGCGGACGAGATCGCATGCCGGATCGACGACCTGGATTCGGGGTGGCCGACACGGTGGAAGCCGGATCACCCGGAAAGCTGAGGCGGGGCTGAGGTGAGTTCGAGCAAGGCACTGGTGCTGGCGCTGCCGCGCGGGCGCATCCTAGCCGAGGTGATGCCGCTGCTCTCGCGCGCCGGCATCGTGCCGGACGGCGGTTTCGACGAGAAGGACGAGCGCGCCCTCCAGTTCCCGACCAATATCGCGAATTTCTCGATCATCCGCGTGCGCAGCTTCGACGTCGCCACCTTCGTCGCCTTCGGCGCGGCCCATCTCGGCATCGCCGGCAACGACGTGCTCATGGAGTTCGACTACCCGGAGATCTACGCGCCGCTCGACCTCGGGGTCGGCAGGTGCCGGATGGCGGTCGCCGCGACGCCGGAGCTGCTGGAGACCGAGAAGCCCGAACGCTGGAGCCACGTGCGCGTGGCCACCAAGTACCCCTCGATCACCAAGCGGCATTTCGCCGCGCGCAACGTCCAGGCGGAATGCATCAAGCTCAACGGCGCGCTGGAACTCGCGCCCCGGCTGGGGCTGTGCCGCCGGGTGGTCGACCTGGTCTCGACCGGCGCGACGCTCCGCGCCAACGGGCTGGTCGAGGTGGAGACCATCGCACAAATCACCTCGCGGCTCGCCGTCAACCGGGCGGCGCTGAAGACCCGCTCGGAAGAGATCAACCTCTGGATCGACCGTTTCCGGAACGCCCTCGATGCCGGCTAGGCTGGACAGCGCGCATCCCGGGTTCCGGGATGCCTTCGAGGCGCTGCTCGCGCGGCCTCTGGAAGCCCAGGCGGATGTCGCGCGGGAGGTCGCGCGCATCGTCGCCGAGATACGCGAGGAAGGCGACGACGCGCTGCTGCGCCACACCGCCGCGCTGGACGGTTTCCGGGCCGACAGCGTCGCGGCGCTCAAGGTGCCGGAGGCAGAGATCGCCGCCGCGCGCGCCGGCTGCGGGGCGGATTTGATCGACGCCCTGGAAGCGGCCGAGGCGCGCATCGCCGCCTTCCACGCCCGCCAGATGCCGGAGCCGCTGTCCTATGTCGACGACGCCGGGGTGCGCCTCGGGCAGCGCTGGACGCCGCTCGACGCGGTCGGGATCTACGTGCCGGGCGGCACCGCGTCCTACCCCAGCTCGGTGCTGATGAACGCCGTCCCGGCGCGGATCGCGGGCGTCGGGCGTATCGCGATGGCGGTCCCGGCGCCGGGCGGTCGCGTCGCGGCGCCGGTGCTGGCGGCCGCGGCG